>BJFW01000063.1 GCA_014190095.1 Actinomycetes bacterium
TTGACCACGCGTTGTTGGCCCGCCCGCTGCAGGCATCGTGAACATCACGCCACCTTCGCGGTCGAGGTTGCCCGTGATGGTGTTCACCACGTCAACCAACCAACTTGCTGTGGTTCCGAAACTGACAGTGCACGTACCTATGCGCCCGTACACCAAGCCCTTGTCGGCAGCAGCAAATTCGCGGGCGATGCGCTTAATGGTTTCAGCATCAATGCCAACGGACTTTTCTACCGCTGTGGGAGTGAACTGCTTCAACGCTGCGGGCAACATATCGAGCCCTGCAACATGCGGGCGCATGTGATCGCCAACATTGGCCAAACCTTCTTCAAAAATGGTGTTGGCAATTGCAGCCAGGAACAACGCGTCCGCACCAGGTCGAATAGCCAACCATTCATCGCAATGTTCTGCTGTCTTGCTCTTGCGAGGGTCGACTACTACTAACTTGCCGCCACGCTCGCGCATGGCTTCAAGTCGACCCGGGAAATCTGGCGCAGTGCACAAACTTCCATTCGAGTCATACGGGTTTGCGCCCAACATCAAGATGTATTGCGTGCGATCCAAATCGGGAATGGCAATTGAAGCTGGCGTTCCAAACATGTAACCCGAACTCACTTGCTTCGGTATTTGATCAACTGACGAAGCACTAAAGCGTTGTTTCGTGCCAAGGGCTTGCAACCACACGCGGTTGTAAATGAGTGGAGCCAAGTTGTGCGCGTTTGGGTTTCCTAAATATGCACCGACTGCACCGCGACCATATTTGTTGATCACGCCCATAAGGCCGCGATCAACTTCTTGCCACGCTTCATCCCAACTCACTTCAACGTGCACGCCATTGCGCTTCACTAGCGGCTTGCGCAAACGATCCGGGTCTTCATGCAGTTGCTTCAACGTGCTGCCCTTCGGGCAAATGAAACCTTTGCTAAAAACGTCATTGCGATCGCCACGAATGCGCGCCACTGCTCCGTCTTTCACGGTAATTTCCAAACCGCACGTTGCTTCACATAACGGACATGTTCGGTAATGGGTGCGTTCGTTTGGCGTTTCAGGCATGGCCATATCGTGCCATACATATCGCCATCAGCCATATGCTGAACGCAATGCAACGCCTGTTCCCTAACCCTGTGGCTTCGCTAACAGTTGCCGATGCGTATGGCGCTACCCGCACACGCGTTGATGTTGGCGGCGGCAAATCGCGCCCCACAATTGGCATGTGCATGGTGCACAGCATCGACGGCAGCACCGTGGTTGAGGGAAACTCTCGCGCTCTTGGAAGCACCGGCGACCTTGCCGTATTGCTGGGCCTGCGCGCACTTGCCGACGTCATCATTGTGGGTTCAAGCACCGTGATTATTGACGATTACGGCCCGCCGAGCAAGCCCGGTTTACGCGTTGGCGTAGTTACTCGCAGCGCAAACATCGATGCAACAAAGCCGCTGTTTACCAGTGGCTCAGGCTTTCTCATTACTACTGAAACTGCAGCAACTCCTGCAGGTGTGGAATGCGTTCGCGCTGGCACCACTGAAGTGAATTTGGCAGAAGCAGTTACTCAGTTGCAAGGAAACTTTGCTCAGCTTGAAGGCGGACCAACACTGAACGCCGCAATGCTTGCCGCCGACTTAGTGGACGAAATAAACGTGACCATCAGCGCCAACATGGTGGGTGGAAACGGCCCACGTTTAACAAATGGTGCGCCCGATGTGTTGAAGCGATATCAACTTGCACACGTGTGCGAAGAAGATGGCTTTTTGTTCTTGCGCTACACGCGCTAACAACTACGCGCGAGCAGTTGAGTGCTTTTGCAACAACGCAAGTTCGCGTTTGAAGTCTGAAGCATCATCAAAGTTTTTGTACACACTTGCAAAACGCATGTAAGCAACTTCGTCAACAACGCGAAGTTCGTCGAGCACTGCGTGACCAACATCGCTTGACGTGACGTCGCCACCCAACAGGCGCAACTTGTCTTCAATGCGCTCAGCCATGTCGATAATGGCGAGGGCATCTACTGGGCGACCCTTCACGGCGGCCTGAATTCCGGCGATCATTTTAGCCCGATCGAAAGGCTCTTTGCCTCCACTGCGCTTCAGCACATGGAGTGGTACTTCTTCCAGACGCTCGTAGGTAGTGAAGCGGTATGCACACTGTGGGCAACTGCGGCGTCGGCGAATTGCGCTGCCTTCTTCCGACATCCGTGAGTCAATGACTTTGGTGTCGTCGTGAGAACAACTCGGGCAATGCACTTCCAAGACAGTACTACCTGTCATATATCAATGTGAACGATTATGGAATGAGTACGCGTTGACCAACACTGATGCTGTCGCCATTCATTCGCACCAATTCGTCGACGAGTTCGGCGATGTTGGCGTTTGGTGCAATGCGATTGGCAATGGCCCAGAGGGTGTCGCCACTTTGTGCAATGACATAATTTGGCTCTGTTTGCTGACCAGCCAAAGCTGGGTTTGCATTGGCCTTTGTGCCATTGAGGCCAAAGGTTGCAACAGCGGCGATAGCCACGGCGATTGCCAACACGCCTACCCTGCGGCGGCGGTACACGGCCTGAGCAGGACGAGGCATGGCCCGAACGTATGCCGAACGGACTGCTGGGTGATGTGGGGAGTTGAGGTAGTGGATTGTTGCAGCCATGATGAGTTCCTTTGTTTGTAGGGGTTTTATGGGGGTTTCGAACTGGTACTTCCACCATAGCGAACGGGTGTTCGTAGTTGTTGGATTTAGGCGAACATTTGTTCTCCGAACAGGTGTTTGACTTAGTAGGCGAACACCCGTACGCTTAGCCCATGACTTCAGCCCCCCAGCCAGCCCACACCCAGCTCACCGACCGCCAGCGCGGCATCCTCGATTTCATCGAATCCAACATGCGTGAACGCGGCTACCCACCTTCGGTTCGCGAAATTGGCGAGGCCGTTGGTCTGTCCTCTTCAGCCACCGTGCACAACCACCTGGCTACTTTGCAGAAGCTTGGCTACCTGCACCGCGACCCAACGAAGCCACGCGCAATTGAAGTTCGCTACGAAGCATCAAGCGGTGTTGCCATGGAGCGCAGACCGACGAAACACGTTCCACTCGTTGGCGATGTTGCTGCAGGCGTAAACGTTCTTGCACAAGAAAACGTTGAAGAGCTCGTTCCACTACCAATGGACTTCACGGGTGACGGCGAACTCTTTATGTTGCGCGTACGCGGAAACTCCATGATCGATGCCGGAATTTTGGATGGCGACTTCGTGGTGTGCCGTCAGCAAGTAACCGCAAACAATGGCGACATTGTGATTGCCGGTATTCCTGGCGACGAAGCCACCATTAAAACGTTTACAAAGAGTGGTACGAAAATTACGCTCACGCCTTCAAACTCCAGCATGAAGCCAATGGTGTTCGACAGTGGCGAAGTTTCCATTTACGGAAAACTCGTCACCGTCATGCGTCGTTTATAAACCGTTTTCTTTTCTGAACACTGCCACTATCGCGTTCGCGTGACCGTGGCCCATTTCAAACTTGGTCTTCAAGTGCGCAACCTGTTCCATGTGCGTCAGTTTGGAAACTTTTATCAGTTCCTTCATCCAATGTGCAATTGGTTTGCCGTACTTCTTTTCAATTGACGGAAAGTACGACGCTGGTCCGGTGACTTTTGGTGCCATGCCTAAACAATAATTAGGCAACGCCGAGGCGCTCAGCCATTAGCTCGATGCGTGCATCCGGTTGCACCACAGCAACACGCACGTTGTTTGAGCCGCCTGCACCATAGAAGTCGCCAGGGCTTACCAATGCTCCACCTTCAGTTGCCAAACGCTCTGCAAATTCCCAGCCATCGGTTGCGTCGAACCACAAATAGAAACCACCCGCAGGTAACTCAATATTTCTGCCCGACCATTTGCTGAGCACTGTTGCAGTTCGCTCTAGGCGACGACGATAAATGTCGGCCTGCATTTTCACGCTGTCATCGTCGTTCAATGCAACAACACCCGCTGCTTGCGCTGGGCCAGGCACCATCATGCCCACGTGCTTTCGCACTTCTTTTAGGTAGTGAACAATGTCGGCATCGCCTGCATAGAAAGCCACGCGTAGTCCAGCAAGGTTTGAACGCTTCGACAACGAGTGCAACGCAATGACACCTTGCGTTCCGTATTGCAATGCCGTAGTTGGCTTGCCCTGCCAAGTGAATTCCACATAGCACTCATCACTAAACACCGGAACGTCGTTTGCACGACCCCAGTTCACCACGGCTTCCATGTCATCAAGTGCGCCAGTTGGGTTGCTTGGCGAGTTCATCCAAATCATCAGTGCGCGCTTCGCGTCGTCTGCACTGATCTTTGACAAGTCGAGGCCGCCTGTTGGCGTCATTGGCACTGCAACTGGCCTACAACCCGAAAGTGTTGCGCCCATTGCATAACTCGGGTAGCTGACAGCCGGAAACAACACCGTGTCACGCGAAGGCGTGCGCAGTTTCATCCACTGTGGAGTGGTAACTACATATTCTTTGCTGCCAACTGCCGCAGCAATTTGCACAAGCGGAATGTCAATGTCGAACTTTCGCTGCATCCACGAACGAACTGCTGCGCGCAACGGTTCGATACCGATGCTTGGCGGGTATCCGCGCTCAAGGTTCGAAGTTGACAACGCTGCAATAACGGCAGCACTTGGCGGATCGCATGGGTCGCCAACGGACAGGTCAATTACTCCACCATCAAACTTGCCGGCAACAGCCTTGAACGCGTCAAGGCGGTCGTACGGGTACGGAGGTGGAACGAAACCTTGAGTCACAAACTGCCCTTCTGCTGACTAATGACGTACTGCGACAAACGACCGATAGAGGCATCGCCAAGTCGCGCGCGAATGCGAATGCCCTCTTCCTCGTTCGACGTAGACACCACTTCTCCTTCTCGATGCACTGAAGCCACAATGTCGCCTCGGTCGTAGGGAACCAACAGTTCCACCACCACCGAAATGGCGCGCATGCGATCTCCGATCGTACGCAATAACTCGTCGATTCCTTCACCAGTTACCGCTGAAATTGCAACCGAGCCTTCGTTTTGCGAAAGCAAACGCTGGGCGGTTTCGGGTGCCAAGTCGGCTTTGTTAAACACCAGCAGTTCTGGCACCGCGCCTGCGCCAATTTCTTGCAACACTTCGTGCACCGCGTGAATTTGGCTTTCTGGGTCGACTGCCGTGCTGTCCACCACGTGAATAAGCAAATCGCTGAGCACTGCAACTTCGAGCGTGCTCTTAAACGACTCCACCAATCCGTGTGGAAGGCGCTTTACGAAACCAACGGTGTCGCTGAGCAATACGGGCTCACCACCAGGAAGTGCAAGCCTGCGAGTAGTCGGGTCGAGTGTTGCGAACAATCGGTTCTCTGCAAGCACACCAGCATTCGTTAAATGATTGAGCAATGTGGACTTACCTGCGTTCGTATAGCCAACAATGCTCACTGAACCAAGGCCGCTTCGTGCGCGACTTTTACCCTGCTCTCGCCTGTTTTCATGCAAGTGCTTCAAGTCGCGCGTGAGTTTGGCGATCTTGTCTTGAATACGACGACGGTCAACTTCAAGTTTCGTTTCACCAGGACCACGCGAACCAATGCCAGCACCCTGTTGCGACATGGCTTCCGAAATTCCTCTGCGTAGTCGCGGCAACTTATATCGCAACAACGCAAGTTCAACTTGTGCTTTGCCTTCAAGCGTGTGCGCGTTCTGCGCGAAGATGTCCAAAATAACTGCGGTGCGGTCGATTGCAGTACGACCCAACAACTTTTCCAAGTTGTACTGCTGTGCAGGTGCTAATTCGTTGTCAAACACCACAGTGTCGGCGTCCACCATGAGGCACAGTTCTTTCAGTTCGTACGCTTTGCCTTTACCGATGAAATATGCAGAGTCTGGTGAATCTCGACGCTGTGTTAGTCGGCCAACTTCATCTGCACCAGCGGTGTCAATGAGGCGCGACAGTTCATCCAGGCTTTCATCAACTTCTAATTCATCATGTCCATCAAAGATCACGCCAACGAGCACAATGCGCTCGCGAACGGTGCGGTCGATGAGTGTTGAACCCAGCGCTTGCTGGTAAGGGTTACTCACAGAATTATCTCTGCCTGATGCGTGCTGAGGTACTCGGCAGGACCAATCAGTGTGACGTGACCAGTTTGTGGCACGTTCACTTTCACGCGCACATCGCCACCATCCATGTGCACAATCACTTCACTCGACTTGGCAGGAACCAACCCCCATTGCACGGCAGCCCACGCGCTTGCACACGCACCCGTGCCACATGCTTGCGTAATTCCTGCTCCACGTTCGTGCACGCGCATGGTGATGGCGTTGTTCTCTGGGCCAGGCTGAATGATTTCAAGATTGATCTGCGGAACCTTTTCGCCAAGTTCTTTCAGCGGAACCACACGCACATCTTCAACACCTACTACCGAGTGTGGGTTGCCAACAGAAATATGCGCAACTGGCCGGTCGGGGTTGGTGCCGAGCGTGTTCCAGTTGGCCGGTTCATCAAGCGAACCAATCAGACCCATGTCGACAGACGCATGAATGGTGGTGGCATTCAACGGTTCCACTTCAACGTGTCGTGGGCCAGCATCGGTTGCCACCATGTAGTTCACATTGCCAGTGTGGCCGTACATCATGTACGCGGCTTGGGCTAAACAACGAATGCCGTTGCCACTCATTTCAGCAAGCGATCCATCGCTGTTGTACAAGCGCATGGTGAGATTTGCATTATCAATTTTGCTCAGCAGCAACAGTCCATCGGCACCAATACCCGACTGACGGTTGCACAGTGCGCGCGCATTGGCTGGCCAATCTGCAACCTGCTCGGCTGGCACTTCCAGCACCAAAAAGTCGTTGCCAAGCCCCGAATGCTTGGTGAGGGTGACTGCAAGTGACGACATGTATCTGTATTTCTAGTGCAAGTGCTTTGCCAGCACCGAACCGATTTCGGAAACTGGGTCGCGTTCAATTTTCACCCAGGTAATGCGTGGGTCGCGGCGGAACCAGCGCTCTTGGCGCACGGCAAATTGACGTGTGTGAATGACAATGTCGCCAACAGCCTGTTCAAGCGTGCACTTGCCTTCAAGGTGACGCACCAACTCGGCATAGCCAAGAGCCTGCTTCGCGGTGTGCGACATGTTGCCGTCTTT
>BJFW01000064.1:0-1484 GCA_014190095.1 Actinomycetes bacterium
GACAGAATTATTGGAGTTGATAACCATGTCAGCGATGGATTCCACGCTGCGAACTTCTTTGGCCGATAAAGCCAAAGAGATTACAAAACGAGAATTGGCCACGTATGCAGAACGGACGGCCTCCTCACAACGAGCAAATGCTCGCGCCCGAAAAGTACTCCCGCTCGGGGTGCCTTCCAGTTTCCAGGCGTACGACCCGTACCCGATAGTTGTTCGTTCGGCACATGGCCCGAACATGACCGACGTCGACGGCAATGTGTACACCGACTACGACATGGGCTTTGGTGCCTTGTTTGCTGGTCACCAGAACCCACATGTGCGAGCAGCAATTGATGCACAACTTGGTGAAGGAACACTGTTCGTTACACCATGTGAATCGAATGCCGATGTTGCCGAAATGTTGGCTGCTCGTTATGGCTTGCCAATGTGGCGCTTCACCAACTCGGGAACCGAATCAACCATGGATGCAATTCGCGTTGCACGTGCTGCAACTGGTCGCGACAAGATCGTCAAAGTTGAAGGCGGATACCACGGACATCACGACGAAGTGATGATCAGCATGAAGCCTTCGCTCGATATTGCAGGTCCAGCCGACGCACCAATATCAGTTCCAGCATCTGCAGGAATTTCGAAGAAGGTACTAAGCGACACCATCGTCATTCCATACAACGACCCACGTGCACTTGAGCGCGTGCTGAAGAGCGGCGAAGTTGCATGCTTCATTGTTGAACCGATCATGGAAAACATTGGTATCTGTTTGCCGGACGAGGGTTACTTGCAAGAAGTGCGCGAAATTACCGAGCACTACGGAACCCTGCTTATTTTTGACGAAGTAAAAACTGGTATTACTGCCGGATGGGGTGGAGCAACCGGAGTTGTTGGCGTAACGCCAGACCTTGTTGCTCTTGCCAAATCAATTGGTGGCGGTTTGCCAATTGGTGCATTCGGTGGCAAACAGGAATACATGGACCTCATTACCCAAGGCAAAGTGATACACCTAGGCACCTACAACGGCAACCCGTTGTGCATGGCTGCAGCAAAAGCAGTGTTGTCGCAAGTGTGTACGCCTGAAGTAACTGCAGAAGTGATTGCGCGAAACGGCTTGTTGATAAATGCCGTAAGCGAAATCATTCACGATGCATCGCTACCAGCACACACCGTGCAGTTTGGTGCAAAGGGTTGCGTTACATGGGCAGAGAAGCAAATTCGCAACTATCGCGATTACAAAGCAAGCGATTTTGACCTTGCATTTGCTCAATGGATTCACGGTATAAACCGCGGAGTGTTGTTGCCACCGGGCCTTGATGAGCAGTGGCTTATTTCAGTAATGCATACCGATGCAGATGCACTGCACTATGCCGACGTGTTTGAATCATTTGTTCAAGAACTCACCAAGTGACCGCGCAACTCGATAAAGCAAACCTCTTCACCATGTTGGTCCGCGGTTTGTTTCGCCGTTGCGCACGCTGCGGTGGCAAAGGCGC
>BJFW01000064.1:2213-7012 GCA_014190095.1 Actinomycetes bacterium
CATGTGTTGTACGGATGGCACCCGCTGTTACTTGCAAAATATGCGGCAACTCTGGATCACATGACGCAAGGTCGTTGGGGAATCAACATGGTGACCGGAATTAAAAAAGAAGATTTTGCAATGTTTGGTCTAGAACATGTTGAACACGATCTTCGCTATGAAATGGCCGATGAATTTGTGCAAGTTATGAAGATGTTGTGGACCACAGATGACAATGTGGATTTCCATGGACGCTTCTACAACATGGAAAAAGGTTTTGTTTCACCAAAACCAATACATGGTCGCCCAATTATCGTGAACGCGAGCTCCTCAGGTGCGGGACAGAGATTTGCTGAAAAACACTCCGACATCATGTTCATAACGAGGCCTGCAAGCAAGGATGTTTTTGCTGCGATTGGTGAACGGAATGAATTGATTAAGCGTGAATCTCGGGAAGCTGGAAGAGAAATGAAAACTATTATTAATCCTCACGTTATTTGCGCAGATACCGAGAAAGAGGCACTTGCTCGACGCCAGCACTTTATTGACACTGCCGATGAAGTAGCGCTTGAAAACTTTTTCAAGTTGATAACTGGCGGAGACACTGTTTCGTGGAAAGGAGCAATTAAGGATGATCTTGCGGTAGGCGGAAATATGCAGGTCGTTGGCACCCCCGAACAAGTGGTCGAACAGTTTGTAAAACTGAGCGAAGCAGGATGTGATGGAATCCAGGTGAACTTTTTTGATTATTTACCGGATCTTGAATATTTTGGGAATCGGGTGATTCCTCTGATGAAAGAAGCCGGCCTGCGCAACTGATGCAATTTCAGCCTGTTTCAGCACCGCAACTCCGTGAGTGGTTGCACGATGGAAATGAAATTGCCGTGCTCGATGTCAGTGATGGTGGACCATACTCTCGTGCTCACATTTTGGCTGCGAGCAGCATGCCACTTGCAAACATTGAGATTCAAGCACCATTGTTGCTCCCAAATCGAACAGTGCGAATTGTTCTATGTGATGAAAATGAGTCTATGGCTGTAAGCGCAGCTGAAATATTGACTGCAAGCGGTTTTTCCAATGTTTACGTTTTAGAAGGGGGGAATTCAGCATGGCAGAAATCGGGGTTTCCACTTTTTTCTGGTAACGGAATTATTTCAAAGGCCTTTGGAGAGCAAGTGGAAGAGTGTTTTGAAACACCACATGTTTCTGCTGAGGATTTACAAAGATGGAAAGAAGCAGACAAACCTTTTATTCACATTGACGCTCGACCACTGGCTGAATACAAGTTGGTGAGTATTCCTGGAGCTATTGACTGCCCAGGTGCAGAAATTGTGTACCGAGTTCCTGAAATAATTGATTCTGATAACACGCCAATTGTTGTGAATTGTGCAGGCCGTACGCGAAGCATTATTGGTGCCCAAAGTCTTCGAAACGCTGGCATCAGAAACCCGGTGTATGCGCTAAAAAATGGAACGATGGGTTGGCATTTGGCTGGCCTACAAACTGAATCTGGTGCTAACCAAATGCTCGGTGTGCCGAGTGAGCGTGGGTTGAAAATCTCACAAGCAATTGCCGAGTGTCTTGCTAATCAGTTTCAAATTCGGGAAATTTCTCGTGAGACTTTGCAGGAATTCCTTCTCGATTTATCGCGGACCACCTATGTTTTTGACGTTCGACAACCAGATGAATATGTCAAGGGTCATCTACCTGGATCAATTAATGCGCCGGGGGGTCAATTAGTGCAGGCAACCGATACATTCGCAGCAGTTCGGAATTCTCGAGTGGTGTTGGTAGATGAATTCCGAGTGCAAGCCGTGATGACCGCGCATTGGTTGAAGCAAATGGGATGGTCGGAAGTATCAATATTGCAAATAGATCAAACTGACATGACGGAAATCGGTCAAGGATCTTGTGCGCCTCTTATGTTGTCCGATGTTTCTGGTATAGAGGTGGCTGAGCTGCAGTCATTGATTGAGGGTAAATCAGTTGCAGTGATAGATGTGGGCGAAAGCTATTGGTATCGGCAGGCGCGCATTCCAGGCTCTTTTTATTCAATGAGATCTCAATTACAAAAATCCATTGCTCACCTTGACAGGTCACAATTGATTGCAGTGTGCGATGGAGATGGAAGAATTTCTCGCTTCGCAGCAAAGGATCTATTACGCATGGGTTTCAATAAGGTGCGTTATGTGGCGGGTGGAAGAAATGCTTGGCGAAACGCAGGATTTCCGATGGAACACATTGGAGAGAACACCGATGATCGGGTGCTAAGTGAAACTGACGATATGTGGTACCCACCCTGGGCGAGGAAATCAGGGGTAGAGGAGGCAATGATGCAGTACCTCACGTGGGAGGTTGACCTGATGAAAACTGTTTCACAAGAGACTTACGTAAAGTTTTGTCTCGCTAAGAATTGAGAAAACTACAAGGCTGGTGCTGTATTGGCGTGTGAACTAGCCCGAATGAGATCTACAAGAAACGAAATGTACGTTGCGTCATCCATTGGCTCTGAATCAAGCATGTCGTGAAATACGTACATGGTATTGAACAGCAGCAAACTGAATAATCGCCGATCAAAATTTCTATCTTCATTTGGTAATTTTGGAATCGCGCGATCCATGGTTGATTCACTCCATGTGTGCGCATCAATGGTTACTTTCTTAACTCGTTGGTGTAACTGAGGGTTTTCAAGTGCAGTGGCAAGAACTTTTAATCGAAATTCTCGATCTTTTTGCATAGATCCTGCACGAGGCTTAGGCGATAATTGGGCAAATTCTTCAAGAGTCAGCGACGCGGCATTTTCAATCCAGTTGTCGACTACAGAGCGATAACGAAACACAAATTCTTCGTACCAATTACCAAGCACGACTGCGAGTAGGCCGTCACGATCGTCAAAATACTTATAGATCAGTGGAACAGAAACCTGCGCCTTTTCAGCGACGGAGGAGAGTCGCAATCCGATAATTCCAAACTGATCAATTTCAGCCATCGCACTAGCCAAAATTTGCTGTCTGGTGGCAGGATCTCCATGAAAGATTTTTTCGGATCGCGCCACATCGCGATCTTATTCGGGTGACGATACTTAGTGGTATTGGTTATTGGTGTGTATACCGTTCGTGGCGTACAGTTCGCCTAGCTGAAACCCAAGCCCAGTATGGGTTTGGGAATGCTTGACCGAACACCTGTTCGGGGTTAGGGTCACTACATCCGCTTGGCCAAGTGGATGCACACATGTGGGTAAAACCAGGGTCAACCCTGCGACACCCCACATTTAGGGTGCGCAGTCCACAGGAAAACAGAGAAACAGCGAAAGCAGGCAGTTATGGCAAGCAAAGAGAGCAAGCACCACGAAGTAAAGAACAATTCCAAGGAAGGCAGCGAGCGCCTGAAGGCTCTCGACGCAGCACTTGGCCAGATCGACAAGCAGTTCGGTAAAGGCTCCATCATGCGCATGGGCGAAAAAGAATCAATGCGCATCGCCTCTATTCCAACCGGCGCACTCCCTCTCGACATTGCCCTCGGCGTTGGCGGTTTGCCACGCGGTCGTGTCATCGAAATCTTCGGCCCTGAGTCATCAGGTAAGTCAACGCTTGCAATGCACGTGGTGGCCGAAGCCCAACGCAACGGCGGCATCTGCGCCTACGTCGACGCCGAACACGCGCTCGACCCGGTGTATGCAAGCGCCATTGGTGTCGACTGCGACAACTTGCTTATCTCACAGCCAGACACGGGTGAACAAGCACTCGAAATCACCGACATGTTGGTGCGTTCAGGTTCACTCGACGTCATCGTTATCGACTCGGTGGCAGCACTTACGCCACGTGCCGAAATTGAAGGCGAAATGGGCGATAGTCACATGGGTTTGCAAGCACGACTCATGAGTCAGGCATTGCGCAAGCTCACGGCAAACCTCAACAAGAGCGACACCATCCTCATTTTCATTAACCAATTGCGCGAAAAAATTGGTGTCATGTTTGGATCGCCAGAAACCACCACCGGTGGTCGTGCACTCAAGTTCTATTCGTCAGTTCGTCTCGACATTCGTCGTATCGAATCCATCAAAGACGGCCCAGAGGTTGTTGGTTCACGCACCCGCGTGAAGGTGGTGAAGAACAAGGTTGCACCACCATTCCGCCAAGCAGAATTCGACATCATGTACGGCAAGGGAATTAGCCGCGAAGGCGCAGTGCTCGACATGGCAGTGGAATTGAACATTGCGAAGAAGTCGGGTGCATGGTTCACCTACGAAGGCGAACAGCTTGGTCAGGGTCGTGAGAACGCAAAGACGTACCTCATTGAAAACCCAGAGATCATGGTGCAAATGGCCGAAAAGGTTCGTGAAGTGTCGGGTGTAGGTCAGGCAACTGAAGCCCCTGCATTCACCGAAGAAGACGACGAGCCAATCGATCTCGACTAATTCGCGCGGCTAGTCCGCCACAGTTTCCCGCTGGTCAGTGCCTCCGCGCTGGCTGGCGGGGCTGCCATTTTTTACGGCGGTAAACTTGACCCACTGTGACTCGTAAATATGTGGTGCGCACCTTTGGGTGCCAAATGAATGCGCACGACTCCGAGCGAATTTCTGGATTGCTCGAACAAGACGGCATGGAAATGGCCGAACACGAAGACGACGCCGATGTGGTGGTGTTGAATACCTGTTGCATTCGTGAAAACGCTGACGAGAAGTTGTACGGCACACTTGGCTGGTTGAAGCCGTGGAAAGAAGCCGGCAAGAACCTTGGCCGTGAGCGCCAAATTGTTGTCGCCGGGTGCCTGGCCCAGAAAGACAAAGAACTTGTGCGCGAGAAGGCGCCGTATGTAGA
>BJFW01000065.1 GCA_014190095.1 Actinomycetes bacterium
ACCGAGTGGATGAACGAAGGTAACTGCAGGAATTTCCCTCCAGCGGTGTTCTTCCCAGCAGATGGTGCAGGCGTTGACCGCGCCCGTTTGATTTGCGCCACGTGCCCTGTTGTTTCGCAGTGCCTGGAATATGCCCTTGCAGAACACATCGACCACGGTGTGTGGGGCGGATGCTCTGAGCGCGAGCGTCGCCGCATTGCCAAGCGCCGACGCATTGAAGTGAGAGCAGCCTCTCACTAAAGATTGCCTCAAAGTAGGCTCGCCACGTGGCATCAGGGACAAACAGCAACAACATTGCTGCTCTAGACATTGGTACCAACAGTTTCCATATGGTGGTCGCAAAAGTTGTTGACCAAGGGTTTGAAGTCATCGCTCGCGAGAAAGAAAGCGTGAGAATCGGCCACGGTGCGGGTGAAATGAGAGAACTGTCCCTTGAAGCCATGGACCGTGGCATTGTTTGTTTATCCCGCATGCAACAAGTTGCTGCATCGCTGAACGCCGACATTGTTGCAGTAGCAACAAGTGCGGTTCGCGAAGCAAAAAACAAAGGCGAATTCATTCGCAGAGCACGTCGTGAATCGTTAATTGATATTCAAGTTATTTCGGGTGTTGAGGAAGCTCGCCTCATACACCTTGGTGCACTGCATGGCATCGGTCGGCCAGAGTCAACAATGTTTTTATGCGACATCGGCGGTGGTTCCACCGAAGTGGTCATTGGAAGTGACGACGAAGAAATGCTTGCACGCAGTTTCAAGCTTGGGGCTGTGCGCCTCACCGACAGGTTTTTTGCAACCGAGACGTTGCACCCAAGTGCTGTTGGTAGTTGCAGGGCTTTCGCTCGCTCCACGCTGATGGTCATTCAGCCGGACATTGCCGAACTTGGCTACGACATTGCCGTTGCGTCATCTGGAACAGCTGAAACCGTGGCCCGAATCATTCATGCGCAGTCTGGCGAACCAGCACCAAAAACATTTAATCGCTTTGAATTCACACGCATTCAGGTGTCCGAGACGGTGAAGGCACTTGCTGCTTGTACCACCGTTGAAGAGCGGCAAAAGAGATTTGGCATTGATAAAAGCCGTGCTCAGATCATTTTGGCGGGAGCAATCATCCTGGAAGCCATCTGCGACGTGTATGGCGTTGGCACCTTGATGTACAGCGATTACGCACTTCGCGAGGGCGTGCTTATTGACACGCTGCGACGTCGCGGACTTGGCCCTCAATCGAACGACCACGACCCAGCGCTGCACAGTGTTCGACAACTTGCTGAGCGATGCGACGATCGAATTGAGCATTCTGAGAATGTTGCGCGTCTTGCGGTTCAGATTTTTGACCAAATGCAAACTTGTCTTGATCTTGATCTTGATTCGCGCAGATTGCTCGAGGCTGCTTCATTACTGGCCAATGTTGGAGTCGTGATTTCACACTCCAAACACCACTTGCACTCGTACTACGTCATTCGCAATTCCGAACTTGTGGGCCTATCTGATCGAGAAATTGAACTCGTTGCTCAAATCGCCAGATATCACCGCAAGGGCGAACCGAAATTGGAACATGCACCATTTGCTGCGCTGAACGAAAATGATCGCCACATCGTGCGATCTCTTGCTGGAATACTGCGAATTGCTGTTGGACTAGACCGCACTCACGATGGTCGTGTGAAAAAAGTGTCTGTTGATATTTCGGAAGATGATGTCGTCATCGAATTTTCGTGCAACAAGAAACTCGAAACTGACCTTCTTGAATACGCCGCAAACGACCGAAAGGCGTTGCTGAGCGACGTAGTGAATAAGCGTCTGAAGATCGTTAGCTCAAAGAGCTAGAGCGCAACTACGCCTGTGGCGTGTCGTTGCTAGGGGTCTCGTCCTTGGTGCTCTTTGCACCTGCAGACTGACCCTTTTTGAACTCTTGCTGTGCTTGTCCAAGATTGCGAGCAATCTTTGGAAGGCGCGAGCCAAACAAGGCAACAGCGATAACGATGACGACGATACCTTCCCAACCGGAGAACATGCTTACAGGGTAGCACGGGGTGCTCAGAATGCGATAAGCAAGAAAGATGCTTGAATGCGTCATCAACATCAGTGAAGGCGGCAACCCCTCCTTGCTCAAGTCCCTGTCCACCGCTCTCGGAGCCGACCTGCTCGATCTGCACAGCGATGCCGATCACAACCGCAGTGTGTTCACGCTTGCTAGCACTGATGCTGCGCGAGTGCTCGCTCGAGAGGCTCTCAAAATGTTCGACATTTCACAACACAATGGCGTCCATCCGCGCGTAGGCATTGTTGATGTCGTTCCATTTGTTGCACTGGAGCCAAGCACGTTTGATGATGCGATAGCAGCACGAAATGAGTTCGCGAAGTTCGCTTCAGAAGAGCTTGGAGTGCCGTGCTTTTTGTACGGACCAGAGCGCACACTTCCATACATTCGCAAGCACGCATTTGTTGATTTGCTCCCCGATTACGGCCCAGCAAATCCGCACCCAACTGCCGGCGCAATGTGTGTTGGTGCACGACCGATTTTGGTGGCGTATAACATTTGGTTAAAAGATTCGACATTGCAAACTGCAAAAGATATTTGCAAACAACTGCGCAGCGATTCGGTTCGCACACTTGGACTACAAGTTGGTCCAAGTGCACAGGTGAGCATGAACCTGATTGCCCCTGAAATTACTGGCCCAATGGCCGTTTATGACGCTGTTGCTGCACTTGCGCCAATCGATCGCGCAGAGCTTGTTGGTTTAGTTCCAGCACGTGTACTTGCAGAAATTCCGCGTGCCCGTTGGGCAGAACTCGACCTATCGAATGAAAAAACGATTGAGTGGAAATTTGCGCAACGCAACAGAGCGTTGCAGAGTTAAAGCGAACTAGCGCGCAAAGTTATGCGGTTGCAGTGTTGCGCGTTGCTTGTGCGCGTTGGCGACGCAAACGACGACGTTCACGCTCGGACAAACCGCCCCAGATTCCAAACTTTTCGCCGTTTGCTAATGCATATTCGAGGCATTCGCCACGTACTACACAACCGCGGCACACTTCTTTTGCTTCACGAGTAGAAGCACCACGCTCTGGGAAGAAAAGGTCTGGATCTACACCGAGGCAGTTTGCTTGGTCTTGCCACGCACGGTCTGCGCTCAAAATGATGTGATCTTCTTCCACGAATTTTCCTTCCTAGTTCCTCGAACAGTCGCGATGACGCGCCTACACCGAGGTAATTACAACGGTGTCATTGTGGCAAAGATATGGGGAAATTGCAAATACACGCGGTTTTGTGACGAGTGGACTCTCTAGCGACGACCTGCCATGGTTCGTTTGTGATCCAAGAAATCAACAAGCACATAGTCCCCCAAATTGTCTGGAGTAGTGAAAAAAGCCTTGCCTTTATTGATCTTTGTGAGCTGCTCAACAAATCTACGAAGCCCATTATCTGCATCAAGCATGAAGGTATTGATGCGTATTTGTTCTTTCGTGCAGCGCATTACTTCGCGCAAAGTTGCCTCCACTGTTTCGTGAACAGGCGGGTAATTGAAGAAGATTTCGCCACTTGGAGTGATGTGAGCAGTTGGCTCCCCATCAGTGATCATGATGATTTGTTTGGTACCTGTCTGCCTCGACAACATTTTTCGGGCAAGCGTGAATGCGTGGTGCATGTTTGTGCCGTATGCGAAGTCCCATGACACTTCTGGAATGCTCTCTGGTTTCAATTCGCGAGCGATTTCACCGAAGCCAACGACCCCCAAATAATCCCTAGGAAATTGGGACGAAATGAGGTGGTGCAGGGCCATTGCTACCTTCTTGGCAGGTAAGAAATTGTCGCGCATTGGCATGCTGAGCGAAAGGTCTAACAACAACACCGTCGATGAACGCGTGGAATGCTCGGTGCGTTCAATTTCAAAATCTTCTGGTGCTAAACCGATTGGAAGTCCAGATCCATTTCGTCGCAATGCATTGCGCAGGGTCCCGTGCAGGTCTAGTCGAAATGGATCGCCAAATTCGTACGGCTTCGTATCGTTGGCACGTTCGTGGCCTACTCCCGTTGCATCAATTTTGTGTTGACCAACCATGTCTTTGCGCAACTTGCCAAACAGTTCACGAAGTGCGTTTGCGCCAAGCTTGCGAATGGCCCTAGGGGTGAGCTGCATCCGCCCCTCGCGCTGGTCAATGAGCCCGGCATCCTGCATCATTTTTGACAATTTCGACAGCTGGTCAAGCGACTTGGCTGCATCATCCCCCAGCAGGTCTCGCACCTTGTCCATGTCGGCCTCGGCCAAAGAAGCCGGATTACTGGCGTTTTTCATGAGGTTTTCGAGCTGGTCTAGGTCGGACAAATCCTGCATGGACTGCATGGCCTGTTGGAAACCCATTGGCTCTTGTCCAGAAAAGTCGTACTGCTTGTTCCACCCGGCTTGCGGAAACATGCCCTGCAAGTTTTGCGACAGCTGATCCATTTGCCAACGCAAGTCCATGTCTTCGAGTAACTGCTCGGAAAGCTGTTGCAGTTGTGCGCGTTGCTCTGGCGTCATGCTGTTCAACATTGCCTGTGCCATCGCCATGCGTTGCGCCATATGTTCGAGTAATTCATCAAGCGTCTGCGGATTTTCTGGAAAGAAGTCACCAAACTTTTCCATGAACTGTTCAAACTGCGGATCTTCACCGTTTTTACGACGCTCAAGCATTTCGTTTAGTGCTGCCATCATGTCTTTGGTGCGAGCCATCTGTTCTGGCGACATGTTTTGCACCGCACTCGACATTTGGTCCAATTGTTGCTGCATTAATTGCTCTCGCAGCTTGTCCATCAGTGAGTCAAAACGTTCTTTCGCAGAGGGTGATTCGAAGTCGTAATGTTGCAGTTCACGAATTTTGCCTGCCAGATCGTCGGGCAACATGTCAAGCGTGAAGTTATTTCCTGCAACTTGTCGTTCTTCGTCAACAATGTCATTCAATTCGTCGGCGATTTCGGAGTACACACCACCCAAGTCGCCTCGTTCCTGAATTTGTTCACGCTGTTCGCGCAGGCGCTTCATCAATTCGCGTAAACCTGGCATCTGGTTGCCGTTGACATCACGCATCCCGTTTTGCATCATTTTGCGCATCGCGGTGTTGATGTCCCCGTGATAGGTCAATTCGTCGGCGAGTTCGTCAAGGACCGAGTCCGCATCGATCTCAAACCCGCGCTGAGTGCCATCCCAACGTGAATAGGTAAACCGAGATGCCATATGCGAACCATACCTCTAGGCTGAGGTCAGATATGCGGTTCAAACGAACGTTCATCTTCGTAGACCTTTCAGGATTTACGGACTACACCGAAAACTTCGGTGATGGAGCCGCCGCGCAATTGCTCGCCAACTTTCGTGGCGTGGCTCGTGCGGTTGGATCACACCAGGGCGTGCGAATCGACAAGTACTTGGGAGACGGCCTCATGGCTGTTGCCGTAGAAGCCGAAGACGGCATCACCTTTGCCATGATGCTGCAACGCAACGCAGCGGTTTCGTGTGCCCCGCTGTCGCTACGCATCGGTATTGCCACTGGCGACACCATGTTGTTCGAAGGACAGGACTACATCGGCTCCGCGCCAAACATGGCAGCGCGCTTGTGCGACGCAGCCGCAGGCGTTGGCACGCTCATTCCACTCGATCAAGCAATCGATCTACCAGTTGGCGTGTACACCGTGCCCCACGAACCAGTCGTACTGCCCGGTTTTGCTCAACCAATTGAGGTTGCAATTCTTGCTGGCGAGCCACTTATTGATAGTCGTTCAGACATCAATGAAGTGTGGAATCGCTCGCCTTTTGTTGGCTAAATGACGCCTAGCCGCGCGAGCGGTACGTGGCGCGAGAACCAGTTGATTCCTTGTTCAAACGCTTCGAAAGATGCAAGCCTTCAAGCACAAATTCCACAGCGCTTGCCACCACAGATGGCGTTGCATCTGCACCAATAATTTGCGTTACTAAATCGCGCAGCGCTGGGATGTCGGTGAACATTGCGCCATACGCAACAGACTCAACGTCTTCGCCGGCGTGCAACACCACGCCACCGTCAAATGCTTCAACCACTTCGCGAATCTTTTCTCCTATTACGCGTTGCTTGAATACTTGAAGTACCGCGGTCTTTACAATGTTTTCCAAAATTGCAGATTCGCGACCATCTTCGGTGGTTTCAAATTCCACTTTGCCAGCAGTAGATGCGGCTAGTGACGCAAGATCGCTGACGCGCGGTGCAACTTGAGTTTCGCCCATGCGCAACGCACGGCGAACGGCATTGGCGGCGAGCGTTTCATAGTTGCTGACCGATAGTCGAACGCTCACGCCGCTGCGCTGATTGACGTGGCTACTCGCACGAGCAATGTGGCTTACCGTGGTCACGATTTCTTCCATGAATGAAGGCCAAGTAACAACAACATTGCCAATGCTCGATGTGCGAGCTTCCTGGCGAACAATGTTCATTTCGGTTTCTACTTCAAGTGGATAGTGAGTGCGAATTTGGCTGCCGAAACGGTCTTTCAGTGGCGTAATCATGCGACCACGATTGGTGTAGTCCTCGGGGTTGGCGGACGCCACCAACATCACATCGAGTGGCAAACGAATTTTGTAACCGCGAATTTGCACATCACGTTCTTCAAGCACATTTAACAAACCCACTTGAATTCGCTCCGCCAAGTCGGGCAATTCGTTGATGGCGAAAATGCCACGGTTCGTTCGTGGAACAAGGCCGTAGTGAATGGTGAGTTCATCACTGAGATATCGACCTTCGGCAACTTTGATTGGGTCAACTTCGCCAATGAGGTCGGCAATTGACGTGTCCGGTGTTGCAAGTTTTTCGCCATAGCGATCTTCACGATTCACCCATGAAATTGGCGCGTTATCGCCCATTTTTTCTACGAGTTCGCGTGCGTGCCGCGACACCGGGTTGTACGGATCGTCATTGATTTCGCTGCCTTCAATAATTGGCATCCACTCATCAAGCAA
>BJFW01000066.1 GCA_014190095.1 Actinomycetes bacterium
AGGAGGACAGTTGCACTCATTTGTGCTTCAGCGCCCAGTCATAAGGAATGCGCGTATCAGCAGGATCACAGCGATCAATTTCATCTGGATCGTGGGGGATTGATGCACAGTTTGCAACGAGTGAAGCGTCTGGGCCAACACCTTTGAACCCATTCCACACCATCGGGGGAACGGTGACGAGAACGTAGTTATCTGGACCCATAAAGATTTCTTGAATCTCGCCACGAGTTGGGCTGTCTGGGCGGTCATCAAACAGCACAAACTTGATTCGACCAACGGGTACTGCGTAGTTCAACGTCATTTTTTTGTGGATGTGCCAGGCCTTAACGGCATCTGGAAAAACTGTGGAGAAATATATTTCTCCAAATTGAGTGAAGTGTGGGTCAGTTGATCGCAACATGTGCATGACCTTGCCACGCTCATCCAGTATCTGACGTAATGGTGTGATAACTACTCCATCAATCACGGCTGCTCTTTTCATACTCGTCTAACTGCTGTTGCGTTACCGACAGGGCATCAGTTCCTTGATAAACAGATTGATACCACGAAACCGTTTTGTTCATTGTTTTGAGGAAGTCCCAACGAGGCAACCACCCAAGCTCAGTACGAGCCTTTGAACAATCGAGTTGCAGCAAGGTTGCTTCATGTGGGTGATTTTGATTGCCGTCAAGTTGGACCGTGCCTGTGCCCCACACTTTGATGACTTCGCGAGTGACATCGTCAACAGATCGAACTTCGTCTTCTCGGGGACCAAAGTTCCATGAACCCGAAACTGATGTATTGCCCTTCAACATCGCGCTTCCAAGCATGATGTACCCAGAAAGTGGCTCGAGCACGTGTTGCCAAGGTCGAGTTGCGTGTGGGTTGCGAATAACGATTGCGGTGTTTTGCTGTAAAGAGCGAATGCAGTCTGGAATGATGCGATCTTCTGCCCAGTCACCTCCACCAATTACGTTTCCGGCACGAGCCGAGGCTGCAATGAGGCCATCGCGGTGTGCGAAAAATGATGCGTTATAGGCAGCAAAAACGAGCTCCGCGGCACCCTTAGAAGCGCTGTATGGGTCAGTGCCACCGAGCACATCTTCTTCGGTGTATCCGGCAACTTGTTCAACATTTCGGTAGCACTTATCTGAGGTAATGAAGATAAGTGCTTGTACCGATTCGGTAAGTCGAACACATTCAAGAACATTCGTTGAACCACCGACATTGGTCTCAAAAGTTTGTACTGGGTCGCGATAGGAAAGGCGAACAATCGGTTGGGCTGCAAGGTGAAATACGGCATGAGGTTGAACTTCTTGAAAGCGCTTGTTCAAACTGGCAAGATCTCGCACATCGCCATTTACATGATTGATTACCGCACCCAGCGATAAATCGTTGAAGTGTGAGTGGGGCAGCGCGGGAAGCGCATATCCAAAAACCTCTGCGCCGTGATTATGCAACCACAAACTCAACCACGATCCCTTGAAACCCGTGTCTCCTGTAATGAGAACTCGTTTTCCACGGAATGACTCGAGAGCGTTTACCAAACTTTCCATGGTGCCTTTTCTTGATCAATCATTGAATTGAGCAACTGCCAATCGCGGAATGTGTCCATGCATTGCCAAAAACCGTCATGTTGATACACGGCGAGAAGTTTCTCACCTACAAGAGACTGCATGGGTTCCTGTTCGAATACAAGATCCTCCCGACTATTCATGTGTGTGAATACGGTGGGTTCACACACAAAGAAACCTCCGGAAATCATTCCCGCACTAGCTTGCGGTTTTTCATTAAATCCAGAAGCAATACCCTCCGAATCAACTTGAAGTTCACCGAACCGAGCTGGAGGTCGAACGCCAGTAACTGTGACCGCAAGATTTTTGGAGCGATGATAAGCAAGAAGTGCATCCAAATTGATGTCACTCAATCCATCTCCGTAAGTGAGCATGAAGGTTTCACCGTTCAGATAACTGCGAACCTTGTAAATTCGCGCACCCGTCATCGCGTCTTGTCCAGTGTTGGCAAGAGTTACTGACCAATTTGAATATTCATCAGTTGGAGCAAATTGAATATGTTCAGTATTCGCATCAACCGTGGTCAACACGCTTTCTGCAGACATTGCAGAAAGAAAGTAATCTCGGATGACTTCACCTTTGTAGCCCATGCACAGCACAAATTCCGTGTGTCCGAATGATGCGTAGTACTTCATGAGATGCCAGATGATCGGCGCACCACCAACACGGATCATTGGTTTTGGAATGTCGTCTGCGACGTCCCGAATTCGAGTGCCCAAGCCTCCACACAAAATGACGGTTTTCACGGAGTCCTCAGTGCACAACGCTGATCAACGAGTCGCGTTGTAGTCCATAAACCAGTGAGTTGGTGAAAATAATGCAAGCGGAAGTCGCTCTCCCTGCTGGAGTCGCACGAAAATATCCCTCTTATTATGCCCTGTTTGTACGGCAATTCTGTCGGTAGCACTAGTGAGATACTTCAACGAACAGGAAACGCGCTCCCGTGGGGCTTTTACGCAGTTAACAACTGCCACCGCCGCTTCAGTTGTTGATAGGGCAGGTGAATCAGGAAACAGACTTGCGATGTGACCGTCATCGGCAACACCCAAAAGTGCAATGTCAGGCCGACCAATTATTGCTAACCGTGCAGATAACTTCTCTGCACCGAGTTGAGGTCCAAGTTCTGCAGAAATGCCATGCACGACCGGGCGATGCTGAAGCGAAGCGGATTCGATAAGAGCCGAAAGCGCAACATCGTTGCGGTCTGTGTGGCCCACTGGCACGCAACGTTCATCGGCAAGCACAAGTTGCACGTGTGACCAGTTGACGTCGTCTTGCAGCGCCAAGCGCATTACTGAGTTAACCGAATTTCCCCCTGCGAGTACAAGAACGCACGAGCCCTTTGCGGCAATGGCGGAGTTGACTGCCTTCACCAGCCAAGCACTTGCAGCTTGGAATGCTTTGATTTCAGTTTCCAGAATCTCTGGATTGATGAGCGAACGTTCAGATTTTTCACTCACGGCAAACAGACTACTCAGCGTTGATTAAGCAAGAAGTTCTTTCCAACGAGGTGTCGTTGGGTCGATAATTAAGAGCGGTTGGTCATGCTGATGGTCTGCATGTGTGTCATTGAGCGCTGCATCGAGCTCTTCTCTTGATGTCACAAAAACGGCACCTGAAACTCCACGTAACGGGCTCGAATTCAATGCTTGCGGGTCAACGTACGAAATAGTTTTTACGCCAGAGAGGTAACACTCAAGTGCTGCAGTACTTGAGTTACAGCAAATTGCTGCAGATGTGCGAGGAAGTAATTCATCTAAATTGGTAGTTGACACGTGAACATTTGGAAGACCCGAAAGGTCGGGCAATTCAGTATTCATTGGGTGCGGCTTGAAGATGATTTCCAAAGAAGTCTGTTGAACGCACTTCGCGTTTTGAATCAAGGAAATAAGACGATCATTGAGATGTGGGAAAAAATCTCCGACGATGAGCAGCACGTCTTGCCGCACTGTCTGTGATGTATTGCCAGAAGCAAGGTAGTTGAACATCAATGATTCAACATCAACAAGGCGGTGCGCAGGCGCATGAGCCTCTTCCATAAACAGGCGCGAAATTGGGCTGTTCACTGCAACGACAGATGGAGTCGGTTTATTTGTTGCGTTGTGTTGGTTATCACGGAGCGCACGTGCGAGTGTGAAATATCGTAAATCCCAAAACCGGATCGGAGCATGAACAACGGCTGTCAATTTGCCATGTCCGTGCTTGTGCCATGCGTAGGTGAACGCTGTCTCCCATGGCTGGTTTTCGCACAAAAACAAGCCAATCCTTTGTTTAGGAAGTGATTTGAGCAACGTCTCTTGCTGGCGAAGAATAATTAAGTGCCGCACAGCCGTGCTTCCGCATAGTGATTCGATCCATTGCTCCTCAAAAAAGGCAGTGAAATCAACTCCTGAGCGTTGATCAACAAACAACGAAGAACTATTTCGTGAGTGTCGTGCAAGTCGGCGCAGTTGTCTCAGTTCACGCAATAGCGGCAATACGCATGTGGCCCTCAGCCGAGTCTCAAACTGTGCGTGCTGATCCGAAGATTTCGCGTTGAGTTTGGCGAGGAGTTGCTCTGTTGCATTGATTGATCGAAATCCAGGAACAAAGTGATGGGACCAGCGAACTCCATGTTTGTCCGACAACAAATCACTGCCTAATGCATTCCAATATTGCGAGTCATATTGACCCTCGTCAATGGATGATTCATTGAAACGCACAAAGTGATCAACGATGAACGTGCCGGACTGACTCTTGCTGTCAAGCTCATTAACTCTTCGGTGGGTGAGTGCAAATTTTCCAATTGCGGCAAGTGCTCGAAATTGGGGCAAACGGCGTATCGGTTGTTTGTGCTGCACGGGAGGTTCTGCAAGTGCAATACCTTTCGTCGCGCAAAATGTCTGGATAGTCGAAACAATGCGCGTGTGAGAAAGCTGAACGGAAACTTGTGTAGCTGAAATCTTTTCGCAAATTTCTGCAAACGCCAAGAGTTTCACTGCATGATTGATATTGCTTGTTGGATCCCACCTGGTGGAAGCAAACAGTGTCATCCACCAGTAGCTGAAGTCTTTGCGGATGAGAAGTAGCTCAGAAACGGTGCCACTATTTAGGGGAGTTAGAGAAACCTGGTCGACAAATTCTGCAAAATGTAAGCGCAGCCGATCGGCATGGAGTTCAACATATGCCGGAAGAGAAATGACATTTTCTTGAGAGGAATAATCATCCCAAAGAATCGTGTAGTTGACGTCTGGGCGTACTTGCGACTGGCTTACTGCGACATCAACACGAACAGAATTCGTCATTGAGCGAGAGCACCCAAGGCAATTCGGAATTGCTCCACAAACTCATCATTCGGCGGAACCATTACCTTTTCAATGTTTGCCTCTTGGCCTACCGGAAGAATTAGGCCAAGTTCCGTAGTGCTGTTCTTTTTATCCTTTAACAGCGCATTCATTGATGCATCGAATGGAATTTGGACATTGGCTAACGGCAGATAGTTCCGTTTCAACGCTGCTCGCATGCGGTTTGACTCGCTGATCGGCAGAAGTTCGCGTGAAGTGGCAATTTGGCAGGCAACATCCATACCCATGGTGATAGCCACTCCGTGCGGCACTCCATAATTTGTTGCACTTTCAATTGCGTGACCGAAACTGTGGCCAAAGTTGAAAATATTGCGAACACCCTCATCAAACTCATCAACTTCGATATATCGCTTCTTGATGGTGAGCGCCGAATAGATAAACGGCTGCAACGCATCTAAATCATGAGTCAATGAATCAAGCGAAGATGCGACCTTATTGAATGACTCGGCAGAGTCAATTGCATGAACTTTGAGAATTTCACCAATTCCCGAGCGAATTTCATTTTGGTGCAAAGTTCTGAGGAAATTTTGGTCAATGAATATCTTTGTCGGTGGATAAAAGGTGCCAACAATGTTTTTTGCATCACCTACGTTGATGGAACTCTTTGATCCAATGCATGAATCTGCTTGTGCGAGGAGTGTTGTGGGAACAAGTTGCCACGAAACTCCACGAAGGAGTGTGCTTGCAATGAAACACACCAAATCTTGAATGATTCCACCACCAATGGCAACGAGGTGATGGTTGCGTCGTGTTTTCTGAGCAACC
Source organism: Actinomycetes bacterium (assembly GCA_014190095.1). Lineage (GTDB taxonomy): Bacteria > Actinomycetota > Acidimicrobiia > Acidimicrobiales > Ilumatobacteraceae > UBA3006. Next base: position 5,663 of record BJFW01000066.1, read on the forward strand.
AATTCAGTGATGATTCGCGAGGCGGACTCCAGGCTCTTGTTCTGCTCGGTGGCATCGACAAGGATCACATTTGGGTGACTGAGAACGTTGTGAAGCTGCTTTGCGTAAAGGCGAGCGATATTGCTGTCAACAATGAAGTGCGGTTCTCCCTCAAGGAGCACGGAGGGGTCATTCAATAAGTCAGGGGCAAAGCGAGCCTCGTATATGCCCTTGTGGGACTGAATTGAAATTGAATTAGGCACGCGTAAATCCACCATCTACCGCAATGTTCTGCCCAGTGATGTAGGAGTTTGATTCGCTAGCTAGCCACACAACAAACGTTGCGATTTCTGCAGGCTGAGCAAGCCGACCAATTGGCACAATTTGCATCAACTTGCTGATTCCCTCATCGCCCAGAATTCCCCGTGTCATGTCGGTATCTACGAAACCCGGCGCTACACAGTTCGCCAAAACATTGTGCTTTGCGTATTCGATAGCAAGGGCCAAGGTCATTCCATCGAGCGCAAACTTGCTTGCCGAATATGGGGCTCGATGCTCCTTCGAAATCTTGCTCCAAACAGATGAAATATTGACGATTCGACCCCAGTTATTGCTGACCATGTGAGGGATCGCCGCGCGGCAAATCTCCATTGGCGCAAGAACATTCACCTGTTGTATTTCTAAAAACTTTTCAGAATCAATACTCTCGAACGAAGAGGGTGCATTGATTCCTGCATTGTTGATAACGATGTCTGGTCGAACCTCATTAACGAAATCCACGCATTGTTGAATACCCTCACGTTTCGAGAAATCTGCTGCGCAAAAACCAGAAAACTCTTGTGGAGCACTTTTTGTCGTTGCCGTGCCGTATACCTGAGCACCTTGATTGAGGAACTCCTTCGCAATTGCAAAGCCGATACCCCTCGATGTTCCGGTGATGAGAACTTTTTTGTTTTGCACACCGCTCATGTTTGCTCCAGTGTTAATTGGTGAAGTCAGGATTAGGAATTGAATACGTGTCACGCCATTTTGGATCGGCGTAGTAGATCTTGTGTACCAGCTGCATAGTCATGAGGGCATCGTGTGAAGTTCCGCTCTCAATTGGCAAGTTGTTGCGAACTACATCTGCAAATGCATCAATTTCTGCTGTCCACGAAGGGTCAAAGCTGTATTCCTGCGTTGATTCTTTTGGATCACCATTGTCTCGATCAGGGTTAGCAAACACCGTGGTCATGGTTTCAGAGCCAT
>BJFW01000067.1 GCA_014190095.1 Actinomycetes bacterium
TCATCACGATGACGAGTTCTTTGTTGTCGACCAAGTCTTCAACGCTCATTTCGCCAACATCAGCAGCAATTTTGCACACGCGAGGAGTGGCAAAGGCTTCGCGAACTGCTGAGAGTTCTTTGGAGATAACTGCGCGCAACTTCGTGTCGGAATTGAGGATTGATTCGAGTTCCTTGATACGAGCAAGTACGTCTTTTTGTTCAGTTTCAAGATCGATGCGTGACAACCTGGTGAGTTGACGCAACTGCATGTCGAGAATGTCGATTGCTTGACGTTCGGAGAAGTTGTATTTCTTGCCCATCAGCGCGGCCTTGGCAGACGCTGCGTCTTCGCTTGCGCGAATCAACTTGATGATTTCGTCAATAACGTTGAGTGCCTTTAGACGACCTTCAAGAATGTGATTACGGTCGGTTGCTTTTTGTAGGCGGAACTTTGAACGTCGCGTTGTGACTTCGATTTGGTGATCGACGTAACCAACGAGTGCATCACGGAGGTTGAGTGTGCGTGGAACTCCGTGCACCAGCGCAACCATGTTCACAGGGAAACTTGTTTGTAGCTGTGTGAGCTTGAACAAGTTATTCATGACCACATTTGAGTTCGCATCGCGCTTCAGTGTGATGATGAGGTTGGTTTGACCACCCGATGAGTTGTCGTTCACATCGGCAATGCCGTCGAGCTCGCCTCCATCTACGAGTTCCTGAATGCGAGAAGCGATGGCAGAGCAACTTGCTTGATACGGAAGTTCGGTAACGACGATGAGCATTTGCCCACGCTTGCCTTCTTCAATGCTGACCTTCGCACGCATCTTGATGCTGCCGCGACCCGTTTGATAGGCGTCTTTAATGCCGTCACGACCAAGAATGAGACCGCCAGTTGGAAAATCTGGACCCTTCACGAACTTCATGAGGTCGCCGGTTGTTGCTTCGGGGTTGTCGATGAGGTGCAATGTTGCATCCACTACTTCACCCAAGTTGTGTGGCGGAATGCTGGTGGCCATACCGACTGCAATGCCTTGGCTTCCGTTTACCAAAAGGTTAGGGAAACGCGCTGGCAACACAATTGGTTCTTCTGCGGTGCCGTCATATGTGGCAATGAGATCGACGGTGTCTTCGTCGATGTCTGCAAGCAATTGCATGGCAAGTGGATGTAAACGAGATTCGGTGTAACGACTGGCCGCCGGACCAAAGTCTGGTGATCCGTAGTTGCCGTGGAAATCGATCAATGGATGACGCAATGAAAACGGTTGAGCCATGCGAACCAACGCGTCGTAAATAGCACCGTCACCGTGTGGGTGATAACGCGCCATGGTGTCGCCGGTAACGCGAGCGCACTTAACGAATGGACGGTCGGGGCGGAAACCCTGTTGGTCCATGTCCCAAATAATTCGGCGGTGAACTGGCTTCAAACCATCGCGAACGTCGGGCAATGCGCGCGACATGATGACTGACATTGCATAGTCAAGGAACGAGCGTTCCATTTCGTCTTGCAACTGCACTGGTTGAATCGAGTCTGGATTAGCGAACAAATCGTCTTGCATTGCAGGGGGTTTACGCGGCGGAGTGCCTGACGCGGTTTCTGCTGTCGGTGCAGATTTATCGCTGCGCGGTGCAGGCTTTTTGGCTGCTGCTTTTTTTGCTGGTTTTTTACTGGCCATTACACACGTCCTTTACGCCTAAGTGCTCGCTAGAAGTCGAGGTTGCGCACGTCGCGCGCATTGGTTTGAATAAATTTCTTACGACTTTCCACATCGTCACCCATGAGCACACTCATGATGTCTTCGGCTAGTGCAGCTTCGTCAACGGTGACCTGCAACAACGTGCGTGAGTCAGCCGACATAGTGGTGCTGCGAAGTTCTTGCCAGTCCATTTCGCCAAGACCCTTCAGGCGTTGGAATTCCTTCTTGTGATTTGGGTGTTCAGCAAGGAACTTTTCTTTTGCAGCGTCGTCTTTGAGGTAAATCTTTTCTTTACCAATTTCGGTAGAGAACAACGGCGGTTGCGCAATATATATAAAACCGTTTTCAACCATTGGCTTCATTTGTCGATAGAAGAATGTGAGCAACAAGGTACGAATGTGGCTGCCATCCACGTCGGCGTCGGCCAAAATGACCACCTTGTGATAGCGCGCTTTTGATGCGTCGAATTCTTCGTTACCAATGCCCCCACCAATTGCGGTGATGAGTGTTTGGATTTCGGTATTCTTCAACATCTTGTCGAGGCGTGCACGTTCTACGTTCAAGATCTTTCCACGAATTGGCAAAATTGCTTGCGTGCGTGGATCGCGTGCATCTACTGCTGTGCCGCCTGCTGAGTCACCTTCAACGATGAACAATTCGGTTTCGCTTGCATCGGTACTGGTGCAGTCCTTCAACTTGTCAGGCATGCCGGCGCCTGCGAGCGCAGTTTTGCGACGAACTGCGTTGCGTGCATTTTTTGCAGCAAGTCGAGCTTGCGCTGCAGCAATCGCTTTCTTCACAATGCGATTTGCTTCAGTTGGGTTTTCTTGCATCCACTCCTCAAGTCGCGCGTTAGTTTCTTTTTGCACAAACGAACGGATGGATACGTTGCCCAACTTCGCTTTTGTCTGACCTTCAAACTGTGGTTCACGAAGTTTCACAGCAACGATTGCAGTAATTCCTTCGCGAATGTCTTCGCCCAGCAGGTTGTCGTCTTTTTCTTTCAACGCATTTGACGCACGTGCGTACTTGTTGACCACCGAAGTGAGCGCAGTCTTGAAGCCTTCAACGTGCATTCCGCCCTCGACGGTGGAAATGCCGTTGGCGTATCCGTAAATGCCTTCGTAATAACCCGTATTCCATTGCAGTGCAATGTCGACGGTTTGCTCGTCATCGCTGCCTTCGTAGTGCGCAACCTTGGTAAACAATGCTTCGCGTGATGCGTTTAGGTGCTTGATGAAGTCAACAATTCCGCCCTTGTATTGATAGGTGATGGATTGTTTTTTGTCGGGTCGTTCGTCATTAAAGACAACTTCTAGGTCTTTGTTCAAAAACGCCATTGTTTGCAAACGCTCAGTAACCGTGCGTGCAACAAACTCAACACCTTCTGAAGCAAAGATGGTTGGATCTGGCCAGAAGGTAACTGTGGTTCCCGTTACTGACTTATTTGGTGATGCACCAATTTTTGAAAGTTTTCCTTTTGGTTTTCCACCATCAACAAACTCTTGACTAAAGCGTTCGCCGCCACGATCGACGACTGCAACGAGTCGCTTTGATAGTGCATTCACTACCGACACACCTACACCATGTAGACCGCCAGAAACTTTGTACCCCTCGCCGCCAAACTTTCCGCCGGCATGCAACACAGTGAGCACTACTTCGAGTGCGCTCTTGCCTTTATGTTGGCCAGATGTGTATGGGTCGACAGGAATTCCGCGACCATTGTCGCTTACTGCACAACCGCCGTCAGCAAGCAAAGTAACCGTGATTTTGTTGCAATATCCGGCCATTGCTTCGTCAACAGAGTTGTCCACAATTTCCCAAATGAGGTGATGCAAACCGGAGAGTCCCGTGGACCCGATATACATACCTGGGCGTTTACGAACTGGGTCGAGGCCTTCGAGTACTTGAATGTCTTTTGCGCCATATGACGCTGAGCCGGTAGTTGCCGCTTTTTGAGCTTTGGTGGTTGCCATCACTTACCTTCTGAGAGAGCGCCGAAAAAGCGGCGAGACACACGATTGAGCAACATAAATAACACGGTTTAGTCTACCAATTACTTGCTGCGCGAATTGCGTTTTACGCGCACATCGATACCAACAATGTTGCTAGATGTTGCTGCTGACAAAGTTGCAAGAAGTTGCGGTTCGAGAAAACGCATTTGTGTAGCCCATGCCGCTTCGGTCACTTCAACAAGTAATCGGGAGTGTTCGAGTTTGATTGGAGCAACATGTTGCGCAACATGTTCACCAACGAGTGTTGCCCAATCGGTGAACACGCTGTTCACCACAGATGCCGGTTCGGATCCAAGGCGAGACAACAACGCGTTGAGCTCGGTGGACAGACGACCAAGACCTCCCATGCTGGCATCCGTTTGTCGATCCTCGTCGAGGGCTTCCTCGGATGGGTTGTTGACATTGCTCATGTGGGAAAACTGTCCTTTGTGGTGCTGTCTTGAACGACTGCACCCTGTTGAATACGCACAATACGGTCGGGGTGAGCGGCCTCGGGAAGGTAGCCGGCCGTAGTAATGAGTACCTGACCCTCTGGAAAGTGACGTAATAAGGCTGCGGCCCGGCCGGGGTCCAGTTCGGACAGCACGTCGTCCAAAATGAGCACGGGCGGAGAGCCGAATTCCTCGGTGACCATGCGGTGCACCGCCAGCCTCATGGCAAGTGCCAGAGTGCGTTGCTCCCCTTGGGAGGCATGGGTTCTGGCTGGCAGCCCGTTGATCAGCAAATCAATATCGTCACGGTGAGGCCCTACCGTGCTGGTGCCACGGCGAATGTCATCCATGCGGCAGGTCTGCAACTCGCTGGCCAAACCAATTCGTCGCCATTGCGGCTCGTAGATCAAACCGATCGGAGTTGCTTTTTCCGCGAGTTCTTCATATGCCTTCGATACACGGGGTGAAATGTGAGCAATGAGCCGAGCACGCTCGTCTCCGAGTTCGGTGCCAAGTTCTGACAACTTCGCATCCCACACGTCGAGTGTGCTTGCGATATCGGGTGACAGCCTGCCACCTACTTGTTTCAGCAGTGAGTTTCGTTGGCGTAACACTTTTTCAACTTCACCACATAGCACATCAAGTTTTGGTTGCAACGCCACTAACGCGTTATCAACGAAGTCGCGACGAACACTCGGTGCAGCTTTCACCAATTCGAGGTCTTCTGGTGAGAACACCGTGGTGCGCACCACCCCAAGCAGGTCTCGTGAACGAGCAAGGCGTTGTTTATTCACTAGCGAACGGTTTCGCCCCGTGCGCACAAGTTCGGTTTCAATCAACACTTCTCTTCCGTCTGCATGCTTCACCGTTGCACGCAACACAGCGCTTTCACATCCTGTGCGAATGAGTGCTTCGGTTGGTACACCACGAAAACTTTTTAACGTTGCAAGATAACCAAGCGCTTCAACCAAGTTGGTTTTGCCTTGACCATTGTTTCCAACAACGGCGGTAACACCAGAAGTCAAATCAATCGTTGTTGCCGCGTAGTTGCGAAAGTTCGTGAGTTCAAGGTGTTGAATGATCACGCTGTCGCTCGGAACGTTGTGCTTATACGGTGAGACGTTGTGGCATCACCAAGTAGAGATAATCGTCTGCTCCAACACCGCGAAGTACAGCTGGTCGTTGTGGATCGGTGGTTTGGATGGTGATTTCGTCGCCGGTAACTGCTTCGATTCCTGCAGCAAGATACTCGGGGTTGAAACCAACAATCATCTCGGTTCCTTCAAGTGAGCAATCAATTTCTTCTTCGGAGTTTCCGATGTCTTGAGTGATCACCGACAATTTCAACGATGTAGTTGTCATCTCCAAACGCACTGGAGTGGTTTCACGAGCAAAAATTCGGCAACGGCGAACCGCTTCGAGTAATGCTTCGCGAGCAACCGTGAGCGTGTTCGGATACGACGGTTGAATAAGTTGTCGGTAGTTAGGAAATTCAACTTGCAACAAACTGGTGGACAATGTTGCGTTTCCTACTGCAAACGTCGCTCGGTCTTCTGCAAGGCATAGCGTCACTTCGTCACCTTGGTTGAGCAAACGTTGTAGTTCGCCGAGTGCACGGCTTGGAATGACCACTTTTTGTCCGTGGCCCAACACGTTCGTTCCTGGTAAATCACGCACAGCCAAACGGTACGAGTCGGTTGCAACCAAGCGAAGGCCTTCTGGTTCCGCCGACATTAAAACGCCGGTGAGTGGCAAGCGTTGCATATCGGAACTTGCTGCACGAACAACTTGTCGCAGGGCTTCACCCAACAATGGTGCCGACAGTGTTACTGGCGGAGCGCTTGCTAATACGATGTGCGGGAAATCGCTAGCAGCAAACGTTGCAACCGTGGTTTGTGCACGACCAGACGAAATATGAACTTCTTCGCCAACAGATTCAAATGTGACTTTTCCGTCTGCGCCTGCGCGAACAATGTCGCTTAACAGTTTTGCACTTGCAACAACCACACCGTCGGCTTGGCCTCCAACTGGAAGTACGAATTGCACCGACAAATCGTTGTCTGTGCACGACAACGTCAATTGATCGCCACTGACTTCAAGCTTCACACCGGAGAGTGCCGGCATGGCGTTATTGCGTGTTGATGCAACACGAGCTGCTGCACCTAGTGCTTCTGCCAATACTTCGCGCTCAACTCGAAATTTCATCACCATGCTCCTTGGCCAACGTTGTTCATTGTTATTTGTGGATGTTTATATAAAAACTTAATAACGGTAATAAGGGGTGTGGATTGTGGATGAACACCACGAACACCAAATGACATACGGAAACGATCCTCACAAGCCTGTGGGGTGGCGAACACATCTTGCAATTGTGTAGTTCGAACAGCCGTGTATAACTCTTGGTTATCCACTGGTTGTTGTGATGTTGCCCACATGGTTGTCCCCAACATGATTTACGACGTCTTAAACTTCTGGACGAGTTCGGTGACCTGGTCGTACACCTGTTTGCGCTCACTCATCATGCGCTGAGTTTTATCGACAGCGTGAATCACGGTGGTGTGGTCTCGACCACCAAACAAGCGCGCAATTGCCGGATAACTGAGGTCGGTAAGTTCACGGAACACATACATGGCGGTTTGAC
>BJFW01000068.1 GCA_014190095.1 Actinomycetes bacterium
TGAGGAGGCCGTCCGTTCTGCATACGTGGCCAATTCTCGTTTTGTAATCTCTTTGGCTTTATCGGCCAAAGAAGTTCGCAGCGTGGAATCCATCGCTGACATGGTTATCAACTCCAATAATTCTGTCGCCATCAGCCTACACTGAAGACGTCGTGGTGGGCGTAGCTCAGTTGGTTAGAGCGCCAGGTTGTGGTCCTGGAGGCCGGGGGTTCGAGACCCCTCGTCCACCCCATAAATCTCAAGGGTTTTCCGAATAATAGGTTTTCGGTACTCTTTTAGGTGACGAAACGCGATCTGGAAATTCCAGATAAACCGCACGATGGAAATGGCGACACTTCGGTGTCGCCATTTTTTATTTTCCGGTGCCAACGTCCTGCTGGAAGCAGTTCGGTACTCTTTTAAGTGGCGAGATGCGATCTGGGAAACCAGGTAAACCTTGCAATGGAAATGGCGGCACTTCGGTGCCGCCATTTTTCTTTCCGCGCCCTTCACTCCCTGCACACTTCCTTTCGGTGCCTTGGTGGTGTAACGGCAGCATGCTCGTTTCGTCAATCGTGCGGTACCGGTTCGATTCCGGTTCATGGCTCCAACAAAACGAACGATGAAGTGGTCGCGAAACTTCTCACCTGGAAATGACGAGTCAGGAAAACATCAAGTAGTCAGGACCGACAGGGCAACCTGTCGGTCCTGTTGCATTTCGTCTCATTTGCAACATTTCACACAAATTCTGAGTCAAAATCCTCAGATTCGGTACTCTTTTAAGTGGCGAAATGCGATCTGGGAAACCAGATTTACCGTGCAATTGAAAATGACGGCACTTCGGTGCCGTCATTTTTAATTTCCGCACCTCCCAACCCGCTCACACTTCAATCTGGTGCCGTGGTGGTGTAACGGAAGCATACGCATTTCGCCAATTGCGCGGTGCCGGTTCGATTCCGGTTCATGGCTCCAACAAAACGAATGATGAAGTGGTCGCGAAGCTTCTTACCTGGAAATGGCGAGCCAGGAAAACATCTAGTAGTCAGGACCGACAGGGCAACCTGTCGGTCCTGTTGCATTTCACCCTATTTATTTCAATTTTCGCCAGACGAGGCGGTGTTATATAGTTTCGGGCGCACAACAAGTCGCCCCTCTAGCTCAGTTGGTTAGAGCAACGGACTCTTAATCCGCAGGTCCTCGGTTCGAATCCGAGGGGGGGCACTTTTGTCGAGCAACAGCCAGCGCTCAACACTTCACTTGCGATCGACTCCCGACTGCAACTGTGGGCAGAACTAGTCTCTTGTCGTGGCCCACTTGCTCGATCAGGTAAGTCTTGTCTCACAGCGGAAAAGTCGTCTTCTTGATGTGATGCGGTCGCATGATGTACCAGTAATCCTTACGACCGATCCGATCAGCATTCTTTACGCCACAGGCGCCCGCAATATGACGATCCACGGATTCACGGGACCGGATCGATTCATGTTGCTGTTTCAAGATGGCTACACGGTTCTCTATGAATTTGCAGGTTGTGAGCACCTGGCTGCAGATCTTCCCGAGATCAACGAAATCCGACCTGCTCCTGGAATTACCGCTAAGAAGACGTTGCTATACGCCGACCAAGTCACAGCCTTTGCCAACGAGGTGTTTGCAGTCTGCTCAGAACGACTGAGCGAAACCAAGCATCGCATCGCAGTTGAGAAACTTGAATTCCCGATGACTGATTCACTTCGTTCTATGGGATTTCAACTGATTGATGCTGGTCCAACTATTCAGTTGTCGATGTCGATTAAACAACCTGAGGAACTCGAGGCCATTCGTCAAGCAATGCGCGTTGTGGAAAAAGCAACTACCGAACTTGAGAGCGCCATTACGCCTGGTGCAACCGAAAATGAAGTTTGGGCAGCATTCCATCGTGGGCTTATCGCATCAGGTGGTGAATACGTCGTTACTCGCCTGCTTCAGGCGGGTGCCCGAACTTTCCCTTATTTTCTTGAGTCTTCCGATCATCAACTTCAATCGGGCGACCTCGTGTGCTTTGATACCGATGCAATGAGTTTGCATAGTTATTCGATTGACTTTTCACGTACTTTTCTTTGCGGTGATGTATCGCCAACACCTCAGCAAAAATCTTTGTACCGGCTAGCACTTGATCAACTGGAGCACAATGCATCTCAACTTGCTCCTGGCAGAAGTTTCGAGGAATTTGCCAGAAATGCTTTCGAAGTTCCAGAGCGCTACCGCGATTATGGCTATTACCAACTTGCTCACGGACTCGGGTTAGCCGGTGGATACCCAAATGTTCCACGCATCAGCGACACGACATACGGATTGCCGGGTGAAATGCTTCCTGGAATGGTGTTGTGTATCGAAAGCTACATTGGCGACGCACAAACGCAGCAAGGCGTGAAACTTGAAGACCAATACTTCATTCACGAAAATCATGTGGAAAGGCTGAGCCTCTTTCCTCTAGATGCTCGGCTGAGCCACACTCTGCAACGCAATTAAGAAAGTTGAGCGAGCATCACGCCGCACAACGCCAGCCGCGACGTCCAGGCAATGGTTCGTGGCCAGTTGGTGAGTACCAGTCGCCTGCCCGTCTCGTCATTATGAGCCAGCGCCATTTTGGCGTGCAAAGGAACCGACACCAGCACCGTGCTGCCAAGCGCAACCGCCAAAAGCACCGCGTTTGCCCACGGAAGCAACACCGCTACTCCGTCTGGTCTGCGCGCAAGCAACCACAACGTGCTCAACCCTTCAACCAACATTGGCAAACCAACGACGTAACCCGTTCGTTGTTGATGTTGCTCTGCAACTGCAACCGATTGCGTCGAACCGAATTGTGCGAGCAACGGATAGTGCACCACTTGCACAAACCAAATAACACCAACCATCACCGCAGTTGCGATGGTGTTTGCATACAACGCGAACATGGCTACAGCGGGTCTCCAGAAAAGCGGTAACGATTATTTGCCACCCACTTATATGCGTATTGCGCAATGTTGCGAATGCCTGGCACCAACATGACCCACCCGGCTATCAAATATGGAAAGCCCGCATGAATCAACACACGAGCAGCGGCATCAGAACCGCTAGAAATTTCCCCGCGCTCACTGACGTATTGCACAGCTTCTTTGCATTGATCAGCAGTAAGTCCAAGCGCAAACAAATCAACAGATTGATACGCAACTGGCGTTGGGTGTTTTGAAAACCATGAGGTCATGTGGCGCACCCACTTGCGACAAAATCCGCACTCGCCGTCGAACACCAAATAGCTGGTTGCCATGAGTTAATTATGCGTTACGAGAGAACGCACTGACCATTTCTACATGAGGTGTGTTGGGGAATAGATCCAACACGGTCACGCCTTCGCAGGTGTACCCCGCATCGGTAAGCAGTCGAATATCTCGCGCGCCGGCAACGGCATCGCAACTGACCAACACAATGCGGCGTGCATCAGTCAATTTCAGCGTTTCAACACCAACTGCTCCAAGACCATTGCGCGCTGGGTCGGCAATAACCAAGCCTGCAGGCTGTGGGCTCCACTGCTCTACGGAAATCTGGTCAATCTTCACGTTGTAGTCAAACAAGTTGCGTCGCGCATCGGAACATGCCGAAGGATTCGACTCGATAAGCGTGGTCTTCGTGGAGTTGTCGAGCAACGTTGCGCTAAACAGTCCGCCACCGCCGTATGCATCAACCACCATTCCGAAGCCACCCGACAATGCAGTCTCTCCAGCAGCCTCGTTTACTTCGGACACCAACATTTCAGCAGCAGTTTGTGACGCTTGAAAAAACGACGCCATTGACACTTGCAACTTCACACCGTGCACTACTTCGTGCACAACCGACTTGCGACCAACTTCAACGCCACTTGGCAGGCCCGTAATGGTTGCACCAGGAACATCTTCGCCTTCTTCGTCGTGCAGCCACACGCCAATTTCGCCAGTTGCAGCGCCGCAGCGCAGCGTTACTTCGCTTGCACCCTTCACGCGCACATCGGCAATGAATTCATTCAACAATGGGTGCGCAACCATGCACACCGGGGTGTTAACAATGTCGTGCGAATTAGCGCGACGGAAACCCAAACGGCCCTCGACGTCAACCGCCATTCGTAACGTGGTGCGCGATGCTGTTGGCGAAACGTGTCCGCCTTCGCGCACTTCAAGCGTTTCCATTTTCGCGGTTCGACGAAGCGCTTCTTTCACAATGCCGATCTTGGCTTCCATGTGTTGCGAGTTATCGAGGTGTTGCCACGAGCAACCTCCGCACCCGCGTGCAACATGTGGGCACGGCGGCTCCACTCGGTGCGGCGATGCTTCAACAATGTTGGTCACCGACCCGCGAGCAAAATCCTTCTTGCTCTGCGTGATCTGCACATCTACCAATTCGCCTGCAAGCGCACCTGGCACAAACACCACACGGCCATCGGCCAAGCGGCCCAATGAATCTCCACCGGCGACAAGCCGTTCTATACGTACCTGTTCGCTATTCACTGTTATTAACTCTACGAGCCAAAGCGTGCAGAACTAGGCTGAATGTCGTGACACGGCCAATCCAGATAGCCCCTTCGGTTCTTCCTGTCGATTTTTCAAAGTTGGGCGAAGCAATTGTTGCCCTCGATGAAGCCGGTGTTGACCTCATTCAGTGGGACGTAATGGATGGTCAGTTTGTTCCCAACCTCACATTTGGTCCCGACATCATTGCCAGCACGCGTTCGCTCACCAAAGTTCCGTTTGAAGCACACCTCATGGTGCTTACGCCCGATGTGATGGCTAAGCGTTATGTGGAAGCCGGTTGTCAGCGCCTCATCGTGCACGCCGAAGCTTGCACACATTTACATCGCACACTTGGCAACATTCGCGAGCTCGGTGCAACGGCAGCCGTTGCTCTGAACCCAAGCACTCCGCCAAGCGAAATTGCACATGTGATCGATCTTGTGGATTTGGTGTTGGTTATGACCGTAAACCCTGGTTTTGGCGGTCAGAGCTACATCTCCACCATGGAGCCAAAAATTCGCGAAGTGCGCAACATGATTCGCAATGCAGGTCTTGATGATGTTGTTGATCTTGAAGTGGACGGCGGAATTGGACCAAACACCATTGCGGGCGCAGCAAAAGCCGGCGCAAACGTGTTGATTGCTGGCAGTGCGTTGTTCAAGGAGCCACAGGGCTTGAAGCACGCAGTGACGCAATTGCGTGCAGCAGCAACTGCTGCATTTACTGCTTAAATATTTTTCTGCGCTTCATGGTGCGCGCAATACCACGCTTTGTACGTTGCATGACAACCACGGTGACCAACCCACCAAAAGCAATGGCGACTGATGCAAGCAGCACCAGCACAACCAGCAATTTGTTTTTCAAAAGTGGCCGCAGTACGCCCGTATTTACCGAAGTGCCGTCCTCGCGCAATGTAATAACAGCGTCTTCAAATGTTGGACACGCGTCGCCAGTATTCGTTTGACCAACAGCTCCACCGAGAGTTGTGGTTTCGGGGCGAACTTTTGACACCAAAATTGGCGAAAACGGATCGGTTACTGCACCAACGATGTACACCGAACCCGTATCCAAAAACTTTCCATCAGTTCCGTACTGAATTTCCACTCGTCCATCGCCAGACACATACGCGCTGGCATCGCCAGAAATTGTTTTCTGAATAGAAAAACTCACCGAAGCATCGGACACCTTTTCAACTTTGCCGACAAACACCACCTGTGGAATGGTTTGCGCAAAGCATCCCTCTGGAATGGTGGTGGTTGCTTGCGGGTTAATGAGCGTGGTGGTTTGCGGAATGCCGACGAGGCCACCTTGTTCGTCGGGAATGCTGTCGCTCGTTACTGCCGGGTCAACCGGCGGCGGCACGGTTGCCGAAACCGATGTAACACTGCCCATTCCAAACATCAACGTGCCAACAGCGCACGCCAACAACAGCGGTTTGCGCATTAGCGACCAGTGAATCGTGGAACGCGCTTTTCCAAAAACGCCGTCATTGCTTCTGCTGTGTCTTTGGTGCCGAAGTTCAATGCCTGTGCCGCACCTTCGTCTTCAAGTGCTTGTTCCAGCGTGACGTTCATGGCGTTGTTCAACATGCGCTTCGATTGTGCCAATGCAATTGGCGGACCAGCAGCCAACTTTGCAGCCCAGTTGTCTACGAAGGCATCAAGTTCGGCGTCTTGTTCAACATGATTTACTAGGCCGATGCGCTCGGCTTCTTGCGCGCTAATGATGTCGCCAAACAACGCGAGTTCTTTTGCTTTATGCAAACCGATTCGGCGTGGCAATACCCACGATCCACCAAAGTCGAGCGACAAGCCGCGCTTTGCAAAAATTTCGGCAAAGCGTGCGGTGTCTGAACACACCACCAAGTCGCACATGAGCGCCATGTTGCAACCAGCACCTACAGCAACGCCACGCACCTTGGCAATGGTTGGCTGCGGAATGCGTGCAAGTGACATGGCCACATCGGTGATGTTGCGCATGCTGGCCAATGCGTGAGTATTTGCGCGACGAGCACCACCATCGCTCAAGTCTGCGCCACTGCAAAACTCGCCGCCCGCGCCGGTCAAAATCATCACTCGGTCATCAGGGTTATTAGCAATTTCTTTAAACGTGTCGCGTAGCTCGTCCCACATGGTGCCGTTGGCCGCATTCTTCTTTGCCGGAC
>BJFW01000069.1 GCA_014190095.1 Actinomycetes bacterium
GGCGTATCGTATTGCTATGACTTCGCCTGTGTATTCACTCTCCAACGACTACATCAACTCGGTTGCCGAACTTGATCCGGCAGCAGCCACCTACATGGGGATTGCAGGTCACGATCACGAGATGACCGACTTCAGTCCAGCAGGTCACGATGCACGCGCAGAAAACGATCGCAAAACTCTTGCAAAGCTGAACGCGCTTGATTCAAGTGCAAGTTCCGACCGCTTGGCAGCAGGTGTATTGCGTGAGTCTCTAGAAATTTCTGGTGCTGAATACGACGCCAATGAGCATTTAGTTTCCATTCGAGTACTTGCTGGCGATGTTGATGCCGCTCGAGCAATTTTTGATCTCATGCCAACTGATACTGCGGAACAATGGTCAGTGATTGCAGAACGCATGTCGAAAGTTCCACAAGCGTTTGCAGGTATGCGAGAATCGTGGCAACTTGGTCTTGATCGTGGTGTAAAGGCACAGCGCCGACAGGTTCTCGCATCGAGCGAACAGCTCGCAACGTGGGCAGGTCGAAAAGACGCTCCGGCCTTCTTTGAACAATTCGCAGAATCTGCATCTTCTGTTGCTGGCGCTCCAATGGAACAACTTCGCAAAGCAGCAAAGCATGCATCACAAGCACTTGGTGAAACTGCTGATTTCCTCATCAACGACTACGCCCCACATGCAGACACGCGCGATGGCGTTGGACCCGAGCGACACGCACTTGCCCGCCGTCGCTTCATGGGAATGAAAGTTGAAGCGAAAGATGCATATGAATGGGGTTGGGCAGAAGTTCAACGCATCGATGCTGAAATGGAACGCGTTGCGCAGGAAATTCTTCCGGGTTCAACGCTTTCAGAAGTTCGTCACTTCCTTGACACCGATCCTGCACGTTCAATTCAAGGTGAAGACGCACTGCGTGATTGGCTCCAGGAGTTGATGGATGATGCGATGTCGTTTCTTATCGACAACAATCATTTTTCGATTCCAGATTCCATTCGCACCGTTGAAGCAATGATCTCTCCACCAGGCGGAGCCGCCGCCATGTATTACACAGGGCCAAGCGAAGACCTGAGTCGCCCAGGTCGCACCTGGTATCCAACAAACGGTCGCACCGTGTTCCCACGTTGGAGCGAACCAACCACCGCGTATCACGAAGGTGTTCCTGGTCATCACTTGCAGGTTGCAATCGCCACCATCAACTCTGAAAAACTTTCGCGCTTCCAACGCAATACGTTTGTGTCGGGTCACGGCGAAGGCTGGGCGTTGTACGCAGAGCGACTGATGGACGAATTCGGATTCTTAGAGAACCCTGAATATCGCCTGGGATATCTGTACGCCCAGGCATTCCGTGCCGCCAGAATCGTCATTGACACTGGAATCCATTGTGGTTTTGCCATTCCGCAAAGTTCTTCGTGGCATCCAGGAGAGCAATGGACGCCAGAACTCATGCTCGAATTCTTGAGTGCTCATTCGTCAAGCGATGATGAATTCAATCGCTCAGAAATCAATCGCTATCTCGGTTGGCCAGGGCAAGCTATTTCGTACAAGCTTGGCGAACGTGTCTGGCTCGACTTGCGCGATGACGCCAAGAAGAAATACGGAGCGTCATTTGACTTGCGCAAATGGCACGCACATGCTCTCGACCTTGGCAACTTGGGTCTTGACTTATTGAAGTCGGAGATGGCGCACTTTTAGAATTTCCTACGGAACGACAACGACCGTTGTTCCAGGTTTTGCCCATTTATAAATAAACTTTGCATCTGCAGTACTCGATCGCAAACAGCCACCACCTAAATATGTTCCTAATTTTGCCTCGGATTGTAGAGGTACGCCGTTCTTTGTAGGAATTTCATGAAATCCGATATCTGCACCATTGCGGCCAATTGCGAACCTTGTCATGAAGCGAAATTTCACCCCCTCAAGTTCCTTGCTGAACGAAGACAAGATTTGGCTGTTGACAAAGTATGAACCCTTTTGTGGTTGTCCTCGCATACCTGAAACCAAAAATGTACGAATGACTTCACCTGAACCTTTTATCACCCAGACACGGAGTTGACGGTTTGAGAAGACAATCCGACGACCACTACCTGAATTTCTGGGTACCGGGAAATCCGACACCCCAGTAGTTGTTGTAGTTGGTGCAATTGTCGTAGGAGTTGCTGTCGTGGTTGGATCAACAGAAGCATTCACAACTCCCGGACCACTCAAAGCTGTTACAACCATAGTGATTACAAGAGCAATGCGTTTCATTTCATTCCATTCAAAATCACACGTGTCGCTGACGCCCCAATGCGACTTGCTCCAGCTTCGATCATTGCAAGTGCATCGGCAGTGGTGCGAATACCACCACTTGCTTTGACGCCGATATCTACTCCAACAACATTGCGCATAGTCCGAACTGCCTCAAGCGATGCACCACCAACTTTGTGGAATCCCGTTGAGGTTTTTACATAGTCAGCACCACCCGAAACACTGTGCTTACAGGCTGCAGCGATTTGCTCACTAGACCACAGCCCTGTTTCCAAAATCACCTTCAACACCACGTGGGTACCTATCGCTCTGCGAACTTCAGCAACTTCGTTCTCAATGTTTGACCATTCACCACTTGCAATCCACCCTAGGTTCGCAACCATGTCTATTTCACTCGCCCCATCGGAGACAGCTTGGGCGGCTTCTGTTGCCTTAATGCCTGAAACGTGATTGCCCGATGGGAATCCCACCACGCTGGCAATTGAAATTCTCGTGTTTTTACGGGCAAGGGATACCCAGTTTGGCGAAACGCATACTGCGCCGACCGCTAGCTCGTCGGCCTCACCACACAACGCAATGATTTCGGACGCTGTTGCTTCAGGAGTAAGCAATGTGTGATCAATCACCATGGCAAGCGTGGCGCGATCTAGGGCTTCCATGTCCCCCACATTACGCCAGGTGGATCAACCACATCAGTCCGACTACGGTTCATGATCGTCATGGCCACCTTGCGATTCAGTTACGGCACGATGGGCTCAGGAAAGAGCACCCTCGCTCTGCAAATTCATCACAACATGTCGTCACGCGGAGTGAATGGATTACTGCTCACCAAACTTGACCGCGATGGTTCGCAAGTTACAAGCCGTCTTGGAGTTTCAGCTCCTGCTATTGACGTTTCACTTGATCTTGATTTGTTTGAGTTAACTAAAGGTCACATGCCAGTGCAGTTTCTCGTTTGTGATGAAACGCAGTTCTACTCAGTTGAGCAATGCGACCAACTAGCCCGCATTGTTGATGAACTCAATGTTGACGTGTTTGCTTTCGGACTCATTACCGACTTCAGAGGATTGTTGTTTGATGGCACACGACGTTTACTCGAAATTGCTGATCAACGAATTGAAATGCAGGTTGAAGCACGTTGCTGGTGTGGTGACAGAGCGAACAACAATGCCCGACTGGTGAACGGTGTCATTGTGTACGAAGGCGAAACCGTCGTTGTTGGCGACACCGACAGAACCATGAGTGAACCGTTATTTGGCGATGAGGTGCGATACGAATTGCTATGTCGCAAGCACTACATCAATGGCGTGCTCGGACCTTCGCAATAACTTCACTCCCCACAAAAACCAGCAGCACTCCAACACAGTTTCCAATCAAGTCTGTGTCCTGACGTGAGCGCAACTCCGTGAACCATGGCTGAGCAAGTTCAACGAACACCGTCCATATAAACAGCAGTATTAACGCACGCCGAATGTTTGCGGCATGCACTGCAGAAGCAACCAACAATGCACATACTCCCCATACCAACGCATGAAGGTCGGCATCGCCTGTCGGACGATTTTTAAGGACTCCAGTTGTTGCAGATTCATTCACGCGGAGAGCAAATTCAACGATGTTGGTCCACCATGAAATTGCAGTATCCGACCACATCAATACCGTTGCAACAACGATTGCTCCTCCGGCAAAAACCGAGCGAGCGGTACTTCGCAGCACCACTAGTTCAATCGAATTGCGCGCTTTACTGGGCGGTCCCAGCCAGGTTGACCAGTTGGTTTTGGACTTGGCCACAAACCTGGACCCATCTCCACCATTCCGTGATGCGCACCGTAATCGCCAAGTAAGTTAAGGAAAGGATCAGCATTAAACGCTTCAGCACCGCGAACGCCTGTTGACTTCCAACTTCCATTGGCAAGAAGTTCAAGTGCCACCACCGGACAAATTGCGGTTTGCCACAACACGGCTTGTGAGCCCCAGTCGCGCATGGTGGTCTCGTTATCAGCAACGTGATACAGGTACACCTCGCGTGGTTTGCCGTCATAAGTTCCACGTACCCAAGTTCCGGCACATGTTTTGCCATGCATGAGGTGCCCGAGCTTTGCGGGGTTTGGAAGCACCGCAGCCAAAACGTCACGGGGCGAAACGCTGACGTCTCCTACGCGCACGTGTTCTGTGCTGTCTAGACCAAGGTAGGCAAAGGTTTTTAGCCAGTCAATGAATTCTGCACCCAGGCTGTACTTGAAGGTCACTCGGTTGCAATCAATCTCGCGAGGTATGAGCAGTACTTCTTCATGTTCTACGTTGACGCATTCGTATGGACCGATTCCTGCAGGAAAGTGAAATACTTCAGGTTCCGAGAAACAATCTGTCGTATACAAGCCACGATTCTTTTCCCACACAATTGGCGGGTTCAGACACTCTTCAATGGTTGTCCAAATAGAAAACGTCGGAGCAAAGTCGAGGCCGTCAATTGACAGGTTTGATCCGTCGCGCACACCAATTTCGTCAATGGTGTCGAATAGGTTGTCTGCCGCATAGCGTGCAAACACATCGCTCAGTCCAGGCTCAACTCCCATTCCAACAAGTGCAAGCAATCCGCGATCACGCCACGCCTGGTCGGCTGCTAATTGATCTGCGCCTAATGGCGAACCAACTTCTTCATATGGGTTTGATGTATGTGGTTCACTCAAGTTCATCGCCATGTCGATGTAATTGCAATGTGCTTCAAAAGCTGCATTGAATATGGGCTCATTCATGCGAGGGTCACAGGCGTTTACAACTACGTCTGCTTTCACTTTTTGAATGAGTGCCTTAATGGCCCCCATGTCGCGTGCGTCAACTTGTTCTGCAACAAATTTTGATCGATCATCAAGTTGCGAAATTGCCTCTTCGGCGCGAGAAAGAGAAATATCCGCAAGGATAAATTGCGTGAAAAACGATCGGGTCTCAGCAATAGACGCCATTGAAGCGCCTACGCCACCTGCACCGATTACCAAGATGTTCATTACTCACCAGTTCTTCATATGTGCAACGTGTGTTGCACAAAGTTCTGTTGCAGTAAGCCTACCTGTGTTGTTGGTTAAAAGACATTCAGCAAATCAACAACAAACACAAGTGTTTCTCCACCTTTAATTACTCCGCCTGCACCGCGACTCCCATACCCCATGTCTGGTGGAATAGTAAGTTGACGCCTTCCTCCAACTTTCATTCCGGCAACACCATCATCCCAACCTTGAATTACTTGACCTGCACCCAAACGAAATTCAAATGCATCGCCTCGATTCCATGATGCGTCAAACTCCTGGCCATTGCTCCACGCAACACCCACATAGTGAACCGAAACATTCTTGCCCTTTGTGGCTTCGTCACCGGTTCCAACGGTGATGTCGGTTTTCACCAATTCTGCTGGAGGTTCTTCTTGTGGAATCGTGATAGTTGGTTTGTTATTTGACATTCAGGCAGGATAACAACGCCGTGAGGTGCTTGAACTGCTTATATGCAAAAGGCCCCCGGGCGAACCGGGGACCTTTTGATCTTGGTGGCGGGGACAGGATTTGAACCTGTGACCTTCGGGTTATGAGCCCGACGAGCTACCGGACTGCTCCACCCCGCGTCGTAGAAGTTGTACGGTAGCGAGCACACCATAGAGATAGCAACCTTCCCCCCAAAACACCTGCATCACCACACCCACCATGGCACTTTTCGCTCGAACTCCAAAAGCAACCGTTAGCGAACTTGATGAAGTTCGCACAGAACTGCAATCACTTCGCTCAGAAGTCACCAAACGCACCAACGAACTGTCTCTTGTTACTGCTGCAATCAACACTCTTGAACAACGTCTCACAGTGTTTGATGGTCGTCTTTCCGCAACGAACGCCGAAATGTCAAATCAACTACATGAACTTGGTAATGAAATTCAGGCACTGCTTGAAAAACAGGAAGACCCTGCTTCGCTCGCCGCCCTAGAACAACTTCGCATCAACCAAACACGGATTGCCAATGAGCAGGCCCGTTACGAAATCGCATTTCGTCAAGACCTTGCAATGCTTGCAGAGATTATTCGCGA
>BJFW01000070.1 GCA_014190095.1 Actinomycetes bacterium
CAGTGCAGGTGCCACACACGTCAACAGCAGCGAAGTAGAAATACCACGTCTGCGACCTACCCAAATTCCCACGACCACACCTAAGAAAATGCCGCCCCAAATTCCGAGGCCACCTTTCCAAATCTGGAAGATGCGCTCTGGATGATCACGAAACAATTCCCAATCGGTAATCACGTGATAGATACGTCCACCAATTACTCCGGCAGGCACGGCCCACAATGCAATAGTGCTCATGTCTTCGCGAGTACCAGCACCGCGTTTTTCTAAACGTCGACCCGAGAGCCATACCGCCGCAACGACACCGAGCGCAATCATTGCACCGTAAGCATTGAGCTTCAATGGTCCGAGTTCTAATACTCCCGTGCCAGGACTTGGAATGAGTGCGAAAACAATCACTTAGGCAGTTACTCGCTTAGCGAACTCGAGGGCTTTTGCATTTACGGTTTCTTTTTCAACATCTTGTGTTGCAACATGAAAGCTTCGCTCAAGAATTACTCGCTCAATGTTGCCCGCATAATTACTCGCTAAGAAATCACTTTCCTTTGGGTTCACCACATGATCGTTCGTCGCTGTGAACAACAGCAATGGAACTCTGATTGATCCGTACTTCTTTGACAATGGCTTCAGACCGTCTGCAAACAATGAAACTGCAGCAGCAAGTGGTGTTGCGTCGTAGGAACTTTCCTTCACAGCAGGGTCTGAGATGTCGCTCCCAATTGCAGGCAACGATTTCTTTCCTGTCTTCACCGCAAGACGTGCGCCAGCAAGTTTTGATGCCGATGATTTCGTTGTCGGATTAATGCACACAATTCCCGAGAGGTCTGCGTGCCGCGATGCAAGCCACAGTGTGATTGCTCCACCCATTGATAATCCAACGACAACAATTTTGGAACAACGCTTGCGAAGTTCACTTAACGCCTGTTCTGCATCGCGAGTCCAATCGGCCCATCGCGTTTCCATCATTTCAGCAACGTCAGTGCCATGCCCTGCTAATCGAGGCAGTTCAACATGAAACCCTGCAGCGCCAAACACTTCTGCAATCTCACGCATTGACGATGGATTGCCCGTAAATCCGTGCACAACGAGTGCTCCAACATTGCCTGTCCCTACGTGCGACCATGCTTCTGCACCTGGAATAACCGCATACGACATACTTATCCCCCTTTGTTCTGACGACGATAGTTCACACGGTGGTTGAATGAACTGGTGACTTCGTCCAAGCGCAGAGTTGAATACTCGGCAATTACGGCATTTGCGCCGGTTCTAGCCCTATTTCCCGTGTGGCTAGCGGCAGTTGCATTGTTATGGATTCCCTGCAATTGGATGTTTAATGTTCCATTCACGCATTTTGCAATTGGAGAATTTCTCTTTGGAATTGTGCTGTTCTCGCGCCCAGTACAGCGGCTGTTGTTTGTGCGACTTCTTGGCGCACGCCAACCCACAGAAATAGAACGCGCTCACTTAGAGCCAGCGTGGAAAGTTGTGGAACAACAAGCGGGCATTCGACCTGGAAGATTCGTTCTCTCTGTTGCTGACGTAGACGACATCAACGCGTTCGCGTGTGGTGGTCACATGTTGGTGGTGTCATCGTTTTCAATTGAACACCTCACCGAAGACGAACTCACTGGCGTGTTGGCACATGAACTGAGCCATCACCTGGGTGGACACACCATTGCACTCACTGTTGCTCAATGGATGAGCATGCCAATTCTTGGACTCGCCCAACTTGGAATTCGAGTTCGCGATATAGGTCTTCGAATTTCAAAACGACTTGAAGGTGAATATCCAACGTTCAAACTTGTTGGCTGGATCATCAACATTGTTCTCACTTCCCTTTCACGCGTGTTGCTCATCGGTTTTTTGTTGGCGCAATCTCTCGGGGAAATTGTTGGGCGCAGTGCAGAGTTTCAGGCAGACCGCCGTGCGCATGCAATGGGTTTTGGTCGCGAATTGCGTTATGCGCTTACGCGCGTCATTCATCGCACCCCAGCAAGTGAACCAACACGCTTTTTATCGCGCGTGCTGTTGTCACACCCACCGGCAATTGACCGTGTCGCTCGGCTTGACGCAATGCTCAACAGGTAGCGTTACGAACGATGTCGGCCACTAGTTCCCCTACCGCGTTTTTGCAGGTTGCAACCGGCAAACCAGCAGAACACACTCCCGTGTGGTTCATGCGCCAAGCAGGACGAAGCCTTCCTGAATATCGCGCAGTGCGTGGCGAAGGCAGCATTCTTGACGCTATTAAGCAACCGCGTTTGGCCGCAGACATCACTTTGCAGCCAGTTGCTCGATACGGCGTTGACGCCGCAGTGTTGTACAGCGACATTGTGGTTCCCGCTCATGCTGTTGGGTTCGGAATTGATGTCGCGCCAGGAACTGGCCCCGTTGCAGAACACCCATTTCGCACCGTTGCGGACTTACAGCGCCTTCGTCCACTCGACGCCGAGGCCGACACACCATATGTATTAGAAACTGTGCGCATGCTTGCGGCCGAATTGAAAGTGCCACTACTTGCTTTCGCCGGAGCACCATTTACCGTTGGCAGCTACCTCGTTGAAGGCAAACCAAGCCGTGATCATCTTGTTACCAAACAGATGATGCGCGACGAACCTGAGTTATGGAATGCCCTCATGCAACGCATTGCAGAGCATTCGGTTGCATCCATTGCAAGCCAACTCAATGCCGGCGCAAAAGCGTTCCAATTGTTTGACTCATGGGCTGGAACACTTACCCACGAGGAATATCGAACCATGGTGCTGCCACATTCGGCATATGTGTTCGCGCAACTTGCCAAGTCGCACCCACACGCTCCGGGAATTCACTTTGGGCTCGGCTGCGATCACCTCTTGGAAATGATGAAACAGGCCGGACCACAGATCATCGGTTTGGACTGGCGCACATCAATTACCGATGCACGCCGTCGACTAGGTGCAGACACCATCGTGCAAGGAAACCTGAATCCCGAACTTGTTCTTGGCGACATCCCAACAGCACTTGCCGGCACCGACGCCGTACTTGCCGACAACGGCGGCAACCCTGGACATATTTTCAATCTTGGACACGGAGTGCAGCCACCCACTAACCCCGACGTGCTTGCTGCAATAGTTGAACACGTTCACAACACAACGAAACGATAAACACATGAGCAATAAAACTGCCGTATTACTGATGGCTTACGGAACACCACGTAGCTCAGAGGAAATTCTTCCGTACTACACCGACATTCGTCGTGGTCGACCACCAACCGAAGAACAACTGTCGGACCTTAAGGCTCGTTACGACGCAATCGGAGGAATTTCCCCACTTGCTGCACGCACTGAAGCACAACGTGATGCGTTACAGCGAGCATTAGACAACATTGCTCCCGACAAATTTGATGTTCAGCTGGGGCTAAAGCATGCACATCCCATGATTGAGGAAACGGTGGACAACATTGTGCGCCAAGGAATCAAAAACATCATTGCGCTCGTACTCGCCCCGCATTACTCGTCATATTCAATTGGTCAATACGTTGGTCGCGCACAAGCCGCTGCCGAGCCACATGGCATCAGCGTCGTTGGCGTTGAATCCTGGGCGATCGAACCTGCATTCATTGACTTTCTTGCAGCAGACATGGCGGCGAAAAAAGCTGCCATGCCAGAACGTACGCGCGTGTTGTTCACCGCTCACTCATTGCCACAACGCATTATCGATGGCGGCGATCCGTACCCGCACGAACTTCATGCAACTGCTACTGCAGTCGCGAACAAGCTCGGACTAGTTGAAGGCGACGACTGGGCAATTGCATGGCAGTCCGCCGGCAGAACTCCAGAGCCATGGATTGGCCCAGACATTCTTGATGTAATTGACACCATTGCTGCAAACAAACAAGCAGACGGCGTGTTGGTGAGTGCTTGCGGTTTTGTTGCCGACCATCTTGAAGTGCTGTACGACCTCGACATTGAAGCCAAGCATCGATCCGATCAACACGGACTCAAGTTTGACCGCACCACATGCGTTAATGACGATGCAGTAGTCATGGCTGCACTCGCCAAACGGGTACTTACTGCCGCGCAATCATGAACGACAAACATGTTGTCGTAATTGGTGCCGGCATCACCGGTCTTGCTGCAGCATTGCGCATTCTGAGTGAGCCAAACCCACCTCGCGTCACCATCTTTGAATCGCTCAACCGTGTTGGCGGAGTTATTCACGCCTCTCCATTCGCAGGAATTGCATCGCTTGACGAATCGGCAGATGCATTTCTTACTCGAACGCCATCTGCAATGGACTTGATAAAGCAAGTTGGATTGAGCGACGCACTCACCTCGCCAGCAACCGGCGAGGCATACATTTGGCAAAACGCACTGCACCCCATTCCTCACGGAACCATGCTTGGAGTTCCCGGCTCACTTCATGCCGCATGGTCAACACCAATTCTGAGCATGACAGGAAAAATGCGAGCCTCGCTTGAGCCGTTGCTGCCGCGCCGCGTTGGCAGGAACACCGACAACCTTGGAGTAGCCATGCGTGCACGTTGCGGTGGTCAGGTACTTGAGCGAATCATTGATCCACTCGTTGGAAGCATTTATGCAACTGACACCGATGCATTCAGCGTGAAGGGCATGCCACAAATTGCCGACTTACTTGCACAACCGCGCAGCCTGATGAGTTCAGTGAAAGATTCATTGGCAAAGCGTGTTGCGAGTGGACCAATTTTTGCTGCACCACTTGCAGGAATGCACGCATTCACCACATCGATTGCAGACCGTATTCGTGAGCTCGGTGGAGTTATTGAATTATCTGCGCCAGTGCGCGCGATTGAACAACCAAAACGCGGGCAGTACTTCATTCAAACCGACGATGGAACGGTGCTCTGTGATGCAGTCGTTCTGGCCTCTCCTGCACAACACAGCACAACACTTGTTCAGTCGCTCAGCAAAGACGCAGCAGCACGACTCGCCGCTCGTGAACACGCGTCGGTAGTGATGATTGCGCTTACTGTCCCGCGCAGTTTGTGGCCACAGCATCTCACTGGCAGCGGATACTTGGTTCCAAAGCCCGAACAAATTGCCGTCACTGCAGTGTCGTTTGCTTCAAACAAATGGTCGCATGTGCAAACCGCCGACAATTCCATGGTGCTACGTGTTTCACTTGGTCGCGATGGCATGCCAATGCATCACCTTGACGACGACACATTGTTGAATTTGACGCTTGCCGACCTGTACTGGCATTTAGGTATTGAATTCGCACCAACTGATGTGCGAATCACGCGTTGGGTTGACTCATTCCCGCAATACCGACCAGGGCATTTCGAAGAAGTTGATCGACTTGAACATGCTTTTGATGTATCAGCTCCGGGCGTGGTGTTTGCCGGTGCGAGTTACCGCGGCATTGGCATTCCTTCGTGCATTGCCGATGCAAATCGTGCAGCAGCACGCGTGCTTGCCAAGATTGACGCATGACCCCGAGTAGTAATCGCGCCCGATATTTTGCAGCGCTCGGCTCGGGCGCACTTGTTGCATTCAGCCTCCCGCCATGGGGTTGGTGGCCGCTTGCATTTATTGGCATTGCGATTTTTGCGCGAATCACCACAAGCGGAATAACTCGTAAGCGCACTCAGTTTTTAATGAGCACCACTTTTGCATTCGGTTGGTTTGCACCAGGCATGTGCTGGATGTGGTTTCTCACTCCACCGGGTTACGTCATTGCGGTAATCCTGTTTGCTGCGTTCCATGGCGTTGCTTCAGTCGTTGGGTCGCGCAGCATGTACCCACTCGTTGCACTTCCGCTTGCGCACGCATTGGCAGAGACATTCCGTTTCTCATTTCCATTTGGTGGAGTTCCTCTTGCATCTCTTGCCATCTCGCAATCTGCATCACCACTAGTTGGCATTGTGCGCATCGGTGGACCACTGCTACTCACCTTTTGCGTTCTGCAAATTGGTTTCGCATTGTCACAACTTGTTGTTGCGCCAAAGATTAAGCATCTTGCTGTGTTTGGCGCGATTGTTGCCCTTGTCGTGTGTGCAGGAATGTTCGCCCCAAACGGCAGCGACACCGGAGAAACTCGCACCATCGCTGCCGTGCAGGGAGGCGGGCCTCAAGGAACACTCGCCATCAATACGAATCCGCGAGATGTCGTTGAACGTCACCTCGCAGCAACGCGCGCCATTACGAGCACAAACCTCGACATGGTGATTTGGCCAGAAAACGTGATTGACGTAGCCAACTTCTACGACAGTGTTGAACGTATTGAAA
>BJFW01000071.1 GCA_014190095.1 Actinomycetes bacterium
ACACAACAATCGTGTGGGTTGCGCGACATTGCTGATCAGATCGGTCGGACGGCAATCATCGGAATTAGCCCAGACTTGCCAGCAAAGCAACTGAAGTTTGATGAAAAGTATGAACTCGGTTTTCCATTGTTGTCAGACGCTGATAACAAAGTTGCTAAGGCGTACAAAGTTTGGAAGAAGAAATCCATGTACGGTCGCGAATACATGGGTATCGAGCGTTCAGCGTTTCTCATTGGCGAGGATGGCACCATTGTGAAGGCGTGGTACAAGATCTCGCCGAAAGACACGCCAGCAAAACTGTTGGAAGCTTTGGGCAAGTAATGACATTTCCAAAGCCGTCTGATCTCATTGCTCATCGGGACCCGTTCATCTTTGTCGATGCAATCACCGAGCTGACACCCGGTGTTTCAGCATCAACAATTTGGAAGTTAACAGGAGATGAGTGGTTCTTTGCTGGGCACTTCCCAGGTCGTCCAACGCTGCCGGGTGTTTTGATGTGTGAGGCCATTGCACAAACTGGAGCACTTGCAATCGTGAGTGATCCAAAGTTTGCGGGCAAGTTGCCGCTATTCGGTGGTCTTGATGGAGCGCGCTTTCGACGCCAAGTACTTCCAGGAGACACGCTTGAGATTTCTGCGAGCATTGGGCGCATGTCTGCACGTGCTGGTAAAGGCAGTGGTCTTGCAAAAGTGAACGGCGAAATTGCCTGTGAGTGTGAATTGCTGTTCGTCGTAGTCGACGCGTGAGTTATTTGTAAGGCGAAATAATCACGGAGCCGTTATGGCCACCGAAACCAAAGTTGTTGGAGATCGTCGGTCCTGGTTCCCATGGTCGGGCGGCACCAATAACAACGTCAATGTTCATGTCCTCGCCAATTTTCTCCGTTCCCGCTGTTGGCGGGATCAATTTTTTTTCAATACTGAGAAGTACTGCCGCAGCCTCTAATGCACCGGCTGCTCCTAATGGGTGACCCGTAACGCCCTTAATTGACACCACAGGAACGGTGTTCTTGCCAAACACAGTTTCGATCGCTTGTGATTCGGCTGCATCATTCAATGGAGTACTCGTACCGTGAGCATTGATCTGTTTGATGTCGCTTGGTTGCAAACCTGCGTCTTCAAGCGCCAGTTGCATGCAACGTGATGCGCCTACGCCACCCGGAGACGGCGCGGTGATGTGGTGAGCGTCGGCATTGCTTGCTGCGCCAACTATTTCGGCGATGATGGTTGCGCCACGTGCAATTGCAAGATCCATGCGCTCAAGCACAAACACTGCAGCACCTTCGCCCATGATGAAACCATCGCGCGTGGCGTCAAACGGTTTGCTCACCAAGGTGCTCGATAGTGCGGTCATATTGCTAAACCCTGCGAGCGCAGTAATGGTTGCAGCGCTTTCAGCTCCACCAGTAACAACTACATCGCATCTGCCCCAAGCAACAAGGCGTGCTGCATTGCCAATGGCATGTGTGGCTGCCGCACATGCAGTGCAGATGGTCTCAGCCGGACCCTGGAACCCATAGCGCATCGAAATTGCTGCGCCTGAAGCGTTTGACATCATCATGGGAACAAGAAATGGCGAAACACGACGTTCACCTTTTTCAACGCGAATGATCACATTCTCTTCAAGTGTGCGCAGTCCGCCGATGCCCGTTCCGAAGATGGTGCCGATGCGGGAGCGGTCGTAAGGCAGTTCGCCACACTGCGCGATTGCTTCACCGGCGGCTGCAAGAGCGAATTGTTCGCAGCGGTCAGAGCGCCGCGCATCTTTTGGATTGTCGAAATAGGGGAGTGGATCCCAGTTTTCAATCTCAATGGACTTCGAACCAGAGAAGCCTGGCCCAAGTAGTCCTGTCCAAAAAGCTTCTTTGCCGATACCACACGGAGCAACCACTCCATAACCAGTTATGGCAACGCGGTGACCAGCTCCTTGCATATACAGCGAGCCTAAAGGTTTACTTGACTTTTGAGGTGACGAGCGCGAAGGCTTTGCCGACAGTGTCGACACCTTCAAGGTCGGACTCAGGTACTTCGATGCCGAATTCTTCTTCAAGCGCCATTACGAGTTCTACCAAGTCAAGGCTGTCTGCATCAAGGTCGTCACCAAAACTTGCTTCTGGGGTGATTTTCGAAGCATCTACTGACAACACATCTACTGCACACTTGGTGAAGCGTTCAAACAATTCCTGGCTCATGATTTTCTCCTTGGTTTTCGTTGCGCACTTACAGTACTACGGGGAAAATGAAAAAGGGATCAATGACCCATGCCAAGCCCGCCATCAACGGGAATTACTGCACCCGTGATGTAGGCCGCTGTTGGGCTTGCAAGAAAAGTGACAACTCCTGCAATCTCGTCCACTGTCCCTGTTCGTCCAAGAGGTACTGCAGAAGCGATCTCTTCAAGACGTTTTTCACCGAGTGCCGCCGTCATGTCGGTGTCAATCGGGCCAGGAGCAACCACATTGACGGTGATTGAGCGTGAACCCAATTCACGAGCCAACGAACGGGCGAGTCCAACTAAACCTGCTTTGCTTGCTGAGTAATTCGCCTGCCCAGCAGAGCCCAATAAAGCAACAACACTCGACATCAAAATGATGCGACCAGATCGTGCACGCAACATGCCTTGCGTTGCACGTTTGCATACTCGATATGCGGCGGTGAGGTTGGCGTCAATGACAGAGGCAAAGTCGTCTTCGCCCATGCGCAGAAGTAGCCCGTCACGCGTGATTCCAGCATTAGAAACGAGAACTTGCACGGGACCGTATTTCTCTTCAATTGCCCTGAATGCACTGTCTACATCTTCGTTATTTGTTACGTCGCACTTCACTGCGAAAAATTCGCCGGGTGGTGGCGACGAGTTATAAGTAACTACAACGTGATCACCGAGTGCTGCGAAGTGACGTGCGCATGCAAGTCCGATGCCGCGAGAACCGCCAGTTACCAAAACCACTCGTGGTGATGTTGTATCAGTAGTCATGTTCGGAGTCCCTTTCCGTTCCAACGCAAAACTGCGCTTGCTGCGGTCATTCCAGCGCCGAATCCGACAACCAATACTAAATCGCCTTCGCGCAATGTTCGTCCGCTCATTGCGCCTCCATTGGCTGCATCAAACAAAGCAAGAGGAATGCTTGCAGAAGAGGTGTTGCCTGTTTCGTGCAACACCGTGCTGGTGCGATCCATCGGAATTCCGAGGCGCTCACATGCTGCACTAATGATTCTGGTATTTGCTTGGTGGGGAACGATCAGCGCAATGTCATCTGCGGTAACGCCGGCAATGTGCATGGACTTTTGTGCGGAGTCAACCATGATGCGAACAGCGCGACGAAACACCTCTTTGCCATCCATGTGAATGTTTCCGCCAATTTCGGCGTAGAGCAACTCTTCGGCGGAACCATCGGCGTCTAAGTCCCAGCCGAGCAGTTCGGTTTCACCGGTTGTTGCTTCGATAACCGCTGCACCAGAACCATCGGCAAATAAAATTGCAGTGTTGCGATCGGTCCAGTCGGTTATTCGTGAAAGAGTGTCGGTGCCGATGAGGAGAACCTTCTTTGAGCCCATAGCGATCAGTCCATGAGCGACAACGAGTCCATACACAAATCCGGAACAGGCAGCGTTGATGTCGAACGCTCCGCACTTCAATCCAAGCAAATTTTGCACGGTTGCTGAAGTTGCAGGTACTTGACGGTCTGGGGTCGTGGTTGATAGCACAAGCGCATCAATTTGATCTGGTGAAACACCAGCCATCTCCATGGCGATCCGCCCGCTCTCTACGGATAGTTCGGCGGTGCTTCCGCCGATGTGTCGGCGATGAATGCCAGTGCGCTCGCGGATCCATTCGTCGGAAGTGTCCATGGTCTTCGACAAATCATCATTTGTCACAACCTTTGGAGGAAGTGCGGTACCCCATCCAGTGATGACGCCACCGATGGCGTTGGCGGGAATATTTGGCATGTGAATAGACCTTAGTGAGTTCGCAGCCAAGCGATTGGTTGATGTGCAGTCACGCGTTCTCCGTCAACCGCAATGAAGTTTTGCAAAATGCCAGAGAAAGGCGAGCGAATTTCTGTTTCTGCAACTTGACCAATAATTTGTCCGACTTCAATTTGCGACTTATTCGTTACCGATGAGTTTTTCTGGAACAAACCTGCGGCTGGAGAAACCACCATGCGTTCTACTGCAAAGAGATGTTCGCCTTCATGAACTGATCCAGGTGGCAAGGTGGCAGTTGGCTGAAGCGCGTCGATCCATTCGATCAATTTGTCAAGATCATCAGGCGTAGCAACACTGATCGATTTTGATCCCTCGATGGTCCGCTTGGCCATTCCAGTGAGCACTCCACCTGGTCCAAGTTCAATAAAGCCGACGATGCCAGCCTCGGCCATGGTGAGCAGACAATGCTTCCAGCGCACTGGTGATGAAAGTTGAGCGGACAACAGGGTTGACCATTCCTCGCCGCTGTCGTGGGCACGTGCATCAACGTTGCTGATTACCGGCACGTCAATGTTGCGCGGTTTGGCCAGCGCAATTGCTTCTCGCAGACGCTCTCGTGCGCTGGTCATGTACGGCGTGTGGAACGCACCCGACACGGGGAGCGCCATCACTCGTTTTGCTCCGAGCGCTTTTGCCTGTTCTGTTGCTTTTGTAACTCCTTCTGCGGAGCCCGCAATTACGATCTGGCCAGGTGCATTGAAGTTGGCAACCCACACATCGCTGTCGGCAAGTCGACAGGCTGTTTCAACTTCGTCGTCATCGAGTCCAAGAACTGCAGCCATGGTGCCGGGTGATTCGTTTCCCGCATCATGCATCGCATCTGCTCTGGCAACAACAAGACGAATCCCTTCATCGAAACCAAGCGCGCCGGTTGCAGCAAGCGCGGTGTATTCACCGAGGCTGTGTCCCGCGCACAGGCTGGGTTCAATGCCAAGACGCTCTACGGCGTCGAGCACCATTAGTGATGACACAAAAGTGGTCAGTTGGGCGTTACGTGTGTCCCTTAACTCCTCGGCATCGGCTTCCAAAAGGAGTCGGCCAACATCGCGGCCAGAAATGTCGGAAGCTTCCGTAACGAGTTCCCAACTGTCATGGCCAACCCAGGGCTGGCCCATACCAGGGCGTTGTGAACCCTGACCTGGAAAGGTAAACGCAAGCATGTGGGGTCAAGCGTAGAACTTCCTAGGGGTCGGTACGCTGTTTCCCACTTCACTCAAGCCCGAGTGGCGGAATGGCAGACGCGACGGACTCAAAATCCGTTATTCGAAAGGGTGTGTGGGTTCAACTCCCACCTCGGGCACCAACATGGACACTCCTACACTCGCTGATGTGAACATTCGCGGAGTTGCCCACAGGCTCATTGAAAAGCGACTCCGCCGAAACTCTGAGACCTTGAAGCAGCTACAAACTGAACTCACGTTGTTGGACGAACAGCTCGACGCTTTGCGAGATGATGCCAATGACAAAGAAATGCGCAGTTTGGTCTCGGAAACGCCGCTGGCGTTGCATGAATATCGCGACGCACAAAAACACGTAGAAGCACTTCTGGAGCATCGCGATTTTCTGCTTCGTGCAATTGCAGAGCAGACAAGGAACCAAGATGATTTGTTAGACAGGCTGGGGAAGAACTGATGCCTAACCAAGTTCGAATCGTTGTTGCCGAAGATGAAGCGATTATCCGCTTGGATCTTGTTGAAACCCTCCAAGAGGAGGGCTACATCGTGGTCGCCGATACAGGGCGTGGTGATACTGCGATTGAGCTCGTCCGTGAGCACAAACCTGATGTTGCAATTTTTGATATCAAGATGCCCGGGCTTGATGGGCTGGCGGCCGCACAAGTGGTGTCTGGAGAAAAGATTTGCCCAGTTGTCATGTTGACTGCATTCAGTCAACGCGAAGTTATCGAGCAAGCGCGCGATGCTGGCGCTTTGGCTTATCTCGTGAAGCCATTTCAGAAGACAGATTTAGTTCCTGCCATTGAATTAGCGATTGGACGTTTCGCTGAAATGAAATTGCTCAGTGGCGAGCGCGATGCCCTCGACGAGCAACTGCAGTTGAGAAAAGTGCTCGACCGCGCAAAGGGAATCCTTATTGACTCTTTTTCCATGACTGAGCAGGCTGCCTTTGATTTCATTCAAAAAGGGGCAATGTCGTCGCGGTCACGAATGAAGGATGTTGCGCAGCGGGTGATTGACGGCGATCTCACGCCCAATTCGTGATATTCATAACGCTATGAAA
>BJFW01000072.1 GCA_014190095.1 Actinomycetes bacterium
AGGCCTTTAACGCATCACAATTGATTTGATCGAAACAAACCTAACTTTTTAAGGAGAAATAATGTCAATTCAGAGAATGCAATTCCAATATTTGTGGACTAGGTTTCTTGCTTCGCGAGAGCGAGACACGGAGTCTGGCGAAGTGAGTGCAACAACCGTTGTCATGGCCGCTGCGTTAATCGCCTTAGCAATCACCGTTGGGGCGACAATCACTTCACGGGTACGTGATAAAGCAAACTCTTTAGATCTTGGATAACTCCAAGATGGAACGTGGCGAGACAACAGCACAGGCGGTGCTAGCAGTTCCTGTGCTGTTGCTGTTCCTGCTTCTTGGAGTTCAGGTATCAATGTTTTTTAATACCGCTCAGCTAGCCGCGATTGCCGCACAGGATGGGGCAATCGCAGGCTCAGTGCATGGGGGAAGTGAAATTCTTGCGATTTCAGCTGCTATCAGATCCACGGCAGAGCAAAGAGCATCAGAGGCGAAAACTCCAGATGTGCGAATAGAGAATGGGGTAATTGAAGTGAAAGTGATTCTGAACGTTCCTTCAGTAGTTCCCTTTTTTACATCCTCTGTTGCCCGTTCTGCCTCTGAACCATTGGAGCGATTTGTTTTAGAAGTTGATAGATGAAAAGCGATCGAGGAAGTTTGACCGTCGAGATGGTGGTTCTCGCCCCCATGCTCATGTTTATGGTGCTCTTTGGAGTTCACGTAGGTCGTCTGAGTGAAGCAAAAGTGCAAGTTCAACATGCAGCCGACCAAGGCGCCCGAGCGGGATCGTTAGCAGCAAAGTCAAAAATGGTATCTGCGGCAACAGTTGCTGCGGAAAACGACCTGAAACTTGCTGGAGTCTCATGCACAAATGTTTCCATTGATGTTGGTCTTGTTGTAACCGGCATGACAAACGCAGTACGAGTTCAAGTTGATTGCGATGTTCGTATCGATGGAACCGAACTACTTGGGTTGCTTCCAGATCAAGTGCATGCTGTATCTACAGAAGTCATTGATGAATGGAGAATTCCATGAACGGAAGTAGTCGTTGTGAACTCGGTTCAATATCGGGGTTTGTCATGGTGCTTTCTATGACATTCGTAGCGTGTGCAGGCCTCGCCTTTGATGGCGGAAGGATGATTGCCGCCCGAGTGGAAGCTACCGATGCAGCAGAGAATGCCGCGCGAGCTGGTGCGCAGCAAGTCACTTCGTTACGAAGTGGAAGTCCAAGCATTGATAGAAACTCTGCAGTTAACTCTGCTCATAAATTCTTGGAATTGATAGGGGTAACGGGTACAGCGACAGCTGATGAATACTCGGTAACTGTAACGACAAACATCAAGGTACCAATGACCCTGCTGAGATTATTTGGGGTCCGAGATAAATCTGTTTCGGCAGTGCGTTCAGCACAACCATTTACCAACCCATGAAACTCATACGCGTACTTACTGTTGGCATTGCATTTCTGATTGGAATCCCAGTGGGTTTGAACGTTTATGGTCTAAGTCCGGTAGCACTGTTTTCTCACTTCGCAACTCTTCAACAGATCATGGATGTGGAGCTACTCGTCAGATCCTGCATCAGTGTCCTGTTGTGGGCAGTCTGGATTTACGGTGCCATTTGTGTGGTCTATCAAACGGTGACTCTTAGAAGGCAAGGAAGTATTGAGCCGTCTGACAAGATTTTCGCAAAGTCTGCCGCAGCATTCGTTGTGACTGTATGGCTTCTAGCAACTCAGTCATCACTAAAGAGTCTGCACGAGGGAAATGCTGTTGAACAATCGCAAGTTGAACTCTCAACATCTACGCATCGGCGTCAGAACCCATATCAAACATTAATGCCCTCTGGATTTGCGGTCATTGCGTTACTTTCAATTATTGAAGGTAGCCAAAGACGAAAATTACAGCTCTCGCTGAGCGGAATGCATGACGAGCCAGTTTCAAATGGATCACGGATGTATTGGTCCAAACTTCGATTTCAGGCTTCTGCCTTTTCACAGCGCAGTGAAATCACACAAGTTCCAGAATCAGTTACGTGTGAAGCAGCAGTACTTACCATTCCGATTGGGATGAATGGAGAGGAAACGGTATTTTTGTCAATAGGTGAAAATGATCAGATTTCATTGAATTCACCTGATGATAGGTGCGCTGAAGAATTTGGTCTGTATCTCAACTGTTGTTTGTCGTCATCCAATGTTCGTGTGAAGACCGTCAACCTCGGAACCTCAGATTCTTCAAGTGTCTGCGTTTCACAAACTATTGATGGATGGAGAATCGACCCAAGCGGGGTGTTGTTCTCTCCCTTTGTGATGAGGAGAGAAGAAGCGGAAACGTTTCAATCGTTGCAGAAGGATCTTGCGAAACCATTGGTGAACAGATCAGATGATTACGACATAAGCAGGATTGGAGAATGGCAGATCTGTGTTCGAATAATGGGTCCTGTTGAGGTTGCAACTAGAAGTTGGGAAACACTTCGCTTTGAACGATCAAAATCCGCAGAGCTACTTACGTGGTTAGTGATGCATCGGGAAAGACCCACACGAATCGCAGCTCGTACCGCCCTATGGGAGGTTTCCATAGAGGACTCAACATTTAACAATGTTGTGTCAGGTGTTCGCCGAGCAATTAATCAAAACGGGCAAAATCTACTTGGCAAAGAAAGCAATGATGTGTTCAGGATTGGAACTGAAGTAATTACAGATTTTGAAATCCTGCAGGCCGCAATTGAGAAGGTGGGACTCAGGGGAGGCACCGATGATTTTTTCGCGTTGAGAGAAGCGCTTGAACTCGTTCGTGATCTTCCATTTGCAGGAGAGAATTTTGTATGGGCAGATACTGAGGGGATTACATCCAGCGTTGTGCTCACAATTATCACCGGAGCATTGTTGCTTTCAGATTTCTACATGTCGCAGCAGGACCTAAGTGGAGTCTTTTGGGCAACGGGGCAAGGACTGAAGGCGCTTCGTGGCCACGAAGCATTAATCGCAATGCGAATGAAAGCACACGCGCAAGTGCGGAATATCTCGGGCATCAATTCAGAGTGGCTTGCTTATGAGCGATTACGTCTTGCAGAGGATCAGTTCTTGGATCGTGAAAGCAATGAGATAGCAAAACTTAGAGAATCATTGCTCACCACTATTTAGGCGTTAGCCTGCGCCCATGACTTCAGAGCCAACTATCATTGATAGCCCCAGCGCTTGGGTTGCTGACCACATTCGTCAATACGTAGAGACCAACGGCGAAGAAGGCCACATCTGGCGGGGCGTTCCAACGCTGTTGCTCACCGTGACTGGGCGAAAGTCTGGCGCTTTGCGCCGAACAGCCCTGATTTATGGGCGAATCGGTAACGACTATGTGATCGTTGCGTCGAAGGGCGGACACCCAACCAATCCGCTGTGGTACGAAAACCTTTTGGCCAACAAAGAAGTGACTCTGCAAGTGGGACCGGAAGTATTTCGGGCGAATGCTCAGACTATGGCAGAAGACGCAGATCGTGAAACTGCATGGAACACGATGGTTGGGATTTGGCCAGACTTTGCAAACTATCAGTTGAAGACTGAACGCCGAATTCCACTTGTTCGTTTAACGCGAATTAGTTAGTTGCTGAATCTTTTCCAGCGCCAAACGCAAGCGCTGCAACAAGCAGTGGAAGATAGGCAATAATCACTCCGGTAGTGCCAGCAAGTTGTTTATCGGCAACAAGAAATGCAATTGGCAATAACCAAGCAATATTGACAGCAAGAACGAGTAACGCGACCTTTGGATGAGAATGGAATCGAATCGCAAGATGCTGATATGCGTGACTGCGGTGCGCGACGTGCGGCTTTTGTCTCCGCAGTAAGCGGCGAATTAACGTAACTGTGGCATCGCTAACAAATGCTGCTAGCAAAATGATCCACACCCACAACAGATCAGGGTCTTGATTCGCAACAATGAGAGAAAGCCCACCAACCACGATTCCTAAGTACCCGCTTCCCACATCGCCCATAAATATCTTTGCAGGCGACCAGTTGTACAGAATGAAGCCAAATGTGCTCACAGCTAGAATTACTGCAGCAGCACTGTGATTGGCGTCTGAAAGAACGTGGAAGTTAAGAAACGCTCCTGCAAGAGCAACAAAAATTACCTCGCTCGCCGCGATGCCATCTGTTCCATCCATGAAATTGAACAAATTGAGCAGCCAGACCAGGTAAATAACACCGAGAATCAAGCCAATTATTCCGGTGTTAACGGTTCGTTCAATGATCGCGAGTTCTGGAGGAATTCCCACTCCAACAACGAGGATGACCGCGCTGATGGCATGAAGGACCAACCGAACAGTGGCACCTGAGATTTTCTGGCGATCATCAAGATGGCCAGCAGTGGCAACGATTGACCCTGCGCAGCAGAGTGCAAGAATTTCGGTTCCGTTGAGAGCGTTATTGAGGAGCAGAAGCAGGAAACCAATGAGGGACGTTAGAACAAACGCGATTCCTCCGCCACGAGGAGTGGGGGTGATGTGTGAACTTCGCTCATTGGGAATATCCATCTTCGAAAAACGATGAGAGTTCACAATAAGTTGACGAGTAATGACTGCAGAAGCCACGAAAAGGACAACTGAGAGAAGCGTGATAATCACTTGCTTATCACTTTCTTATAGACGGCAAGGGTTTTCTCAATCACGATTGGCGAAGCAAATTCGTTCTCGGCTCGAAGCCTTCCGTTCTTGGCAAAGGTTGTGCGCTGAACTTGGTCACCGAGCAATTGCGAGATCGCTGCAGCAAGCAAATCAGGGTTCCGAACGGGAACCAAAAGCCCATTTGAACCATGGTTCACTACCTCTCGACAACCAGTCACATCTGTTGCAACAATTGCCCGCTGAGCGGCACACGCCTCAATCAATGTTTTCGGTAAACCTTCTCGGTAAGACGGCAAACAAATTATGTTTGAAGATGCAAGAAGTGCTGGCACATCGGTTCGATAACCAAGCCATGTAATTGATCCCGCAGATTCCCAAGAACGAACCTCGTGCTCGCTAAATGAAGTCGGGTTTCCTGGATCGCAGTCACCGACTAGCTGAAAAACCGCCTTTGGAAACTGCGTGTGGACAATATTCGCAGCTGCAACGAAATCGAGAACACCTTTATCTCGAAGAACGCGGGCGAACATCGTGACAACTTGAGTTTCAAGATTCTCTGGGGTTGCCTGATACAAACCGAGATCAACTCCAGCACCTTTGATTACTTGAATGTTTGAAGCCTTCACAAACTTGCCCGAAATGAGAGATGCACAGTCTTCATCATTTTCAATGATCACGTGAGTATTTCTCAAATTCAAAATACGGCGAAGTATGAAGCGGATGATTGGCTGAAGAATGCGAGCCCTTCGGTCACTTGATGAAAAGAGATAACCCATTCCGATGGGGGCGCAAACTACTTGAGCTTTTCCATAGATTCGAGCAGCGATTGCGCCAATAACAATTGGCTTAAGAGCAATGAGGTGGACGATGTCGGGTTTGGAGGTTCGAAATACCTTGACCAATGCGAATAGATTCCGAATTTCCACGAGCGGATTGGTGCCGCTTCGTGAAATGTTGTGCGGGGAGAGAGCGAATCCTGCTTCGTCGAGAATGCTCCGTTTTTCACCCAAATGAGCACTGATTTCTACGCTGTACCCATCTTCTTGGGCTGCAACAGCGCGTTCATAGAAGTGGGAGATAAACGCCCAGTCTTCGTTTACAACAAAATGTAATTTGGTCATGGTGTTAGCGGGTCGCCATCAACAGTTTTGGTGCAACTTTTGCTTTGATTTTACGGAAGTGCTCAATGTCGGCCACTGCAAGTAATCCCATGCAAGCGAGAAAAGGGATGTTTTGCCGAGTGGAATTCCATGTTGTTTG
>BJFW01000073.1 GCA_014190095.1 Actinomycetes bacterium
TGTCGGGTTCGATTGCCACACACCGACACTACGCCAGCAAGTTAACGGCCGTTGAGTTGCGCAATTGCCAGCGCTTCACTGAGCGTGCTTACCGGCTGAAGTGTGAGCCCTTTTTGTGAATAGTCACCACTTGCGGGAACAATTGCGCGGGTGAAGCCTAAGCGTGCTGCTTCGGCAAGCCTGCGCGACATGTGGCCAACGTGGCGAATTTCTCCACCAAGACCAACTTCGCCACACACAACTAAATCGCCAGGCGCAGGTGTGTTGGTTGCAGCAGAAACCAACGCCAAACATAAACCAAGGTCGCTGCCGGGGTCGTTGAGTTTTACGCCACCAACAACGGATGCATATACCTCGTGTTGCGACAGGCTGATACGTGCGCGACGCTCAAGCACCGCAAGCAACATAGCTAAACGACCTGGGTCGAGTCCTTGTGCACTGCGGCGCGCAGGAGCATTGCCCGACGTTGCGTTGGTAAGTGCTTGAACTTCAACCAGTAATGGGCGTTGGCCTTCAAGTGTTGGTACAACAACCGAACCCGGCGTGCCTGGCCTGCGATCTGCCAAAAACATTTTGCTGGCATCGGGAACACCAACCAAACCGAGTTCGGTCATTTCAAACAAGCCCAATTCACTGGTGGAACCAAAGCGATGTTTCACCGCACGCATGATGCGCAGCGCGTGATGACGTTCACCCTCAAAAGACAACACGGTGTCGACAACGTGTTCAAGCACGCGAGGCCCCGCGAGGCCGCCTTCTTTGGTGACGTGTCCAACCAAAATGGTGGGAATGTTGCGACGCTTTGCTTCTTGCACCAGTCGGTGTGCGCAACCGCGCACTTGCACTACTGAACCTGGTGCTGAACCAAGAGCAGGGTCGGCAACGGCCTGAATACTGTCGATCACAATCAGTTCGGGTTTTACCTTGTCGATTGCAGAAATGATGTTGGTAATGGACGCCTCAGACAACAACCAGAGATCGTCGCGTAGTGCATGTAAACGTTCGGCACGCATGCGCACCTGCTGTGCACTTTCTTCGGCGGTGACGTACAGCGACTTTGCTGGCCACGACGACAACAGCTGAAGCAACAGGGTGGACTTACCAATGCCTGGTTCTCCGCCAACGAGTGTGACCGAGCCAGGAACGAGGCCTCCATCGAGCACGCGATCGAGTTCAGAAATTCCAGTTGGCATTGGCTTGGCAACTGCAGCATCGAGTTGGTTAATCGGTTGAGCTTCACCGGGTGGAACAAGTGCCATTCCCGCCGCAAGCGTGGTGACTTCATTTGGGTCTTCGACGTCTTCAACGAGTGAGTTCCATGCTCCGCACGAGTCGCATTTGCCAGCCCATTTGTGATGGCTTGCGCCACAATCTCCGCAGTTGTACACCGTGCGCATCTTTGCCATGCGCGAAACTTTAGGCGGTGGGTGTTCGTTTCGAACGGCGGAAGCGGGTGAAGAATACGAATCCGCTGAATCCGGCCATCAGGATGAGCCACAACACGAGCAACCAGAACAGCACGGGCGAGAAGATGCGGGCAATGGTTGAAGCAACCGCAGTGTTTTCAGTAACTGCTGCAATATCTTGCGAACTGCCGTCGAAAGCCACATTCCAGGTGATGGCGTCAATGCCATCTGGAGTGCCGTTGGTGGATAACACCTTGCCCGGCAGTCGTGTGAGGAACGTCATGCTGACTGCCTGGCCAATATCTTGATTGGAGTCGGCGAGCGCTTGCTTATATGGTGCGCCGCCAATGAGTGACAGCAGTTTTCCGTCGGCGAATGCGTTCATACCACCGTTTACTTCGAGCTTTCCATTTAGCGTGAACGTTGAATCGGTGTCTTTGCCGTCACGCGACAATGACATGTTTTTGAATGGACCGTAATCTCCGCTGAGTTGATTCAACAAGGTAGTTGCCTCTTGCGGATTGTCGAAATGATGCGACACACGCACCTGCAATCCACCTGTTTCGGTTGCAGCAACATCAGAAACTTTCCAACCTGCAGCCTTTGCGTCGTCAAAGCTCAGGTCGCTCGCAATGTCGGGGTTGTTGGCAACAATTTCGGCATCAACAGTGGTCACTAATGCAACATTTCCCGAGCCATTTGGCTTCACCGTCAATGTGACCACATTGTCTACACGGCATGCACCGAGCAGTACGACAGCAAGCAGCAAACCAATAAGTGATCGCGCGCGACCAACTACCTGCTTGCTGCGCACTAGTGAGTTCACTCAGGTGAAGAAGCGGTGCCTTCGCCGGCACCTGCAAGTTCAACTGCCGATGGCGGCTTAAAGCCTTCAACTGCAGAGAACGTCATGCGCTGTTCGCCTTCGTTCTCTGGGTCTGGTTCAGTTGCAACAACCACAATCTGACCCGCGGTGAATTGCTTGTTCAACAACTTCTCCGACAGGGGGTCTTCAATGAGTCGTTGCAATGCACGACGCAATGGGCGAGCGCCAAGTTGTGGGTCGTAGCCGCGCTTCGACAACAACTCCTTAGCCGAATGTGTGAGTTCGAGACCAATACCCAAACCTTCCAGCTGACCAATGAGACGCTTGCTCATGAGGTCGACCATTTGCACAACTTCTTGCATACCAAGTTCGTGGAACACGATCACTTCGTCAATGCGGTTCAAGAACTCTGGACGGAAGTGGCCCTTCAGGGCTTCGTTCACCTTGTCGCGCATACGTGCATACGACAACGCTTCGTCGTTCTTTCCGAAACCAACATTTGATTTGCGCAAATCTTGAGTTCCCAGGTTTGACGTCATGATGAGCACGGTGTTGCGGAAGTCGGTGCTGCGACCTTGAGCGTCGGTCAAGCGAC
Organism: Actinomycetes bacterium; assembly: GCA_014190095.1. Classification (GTDB taxonomy): domain Bacteria; phylum Actinomycetota; class Acidimicrobiia; order Acidimicrobiales; family Ilumatobacteraceae; genus UBA3006. The sequence goes on from BJFW01000073.1 coordinate 2,828, forward strand.
CTTCTTCGAGAATTTGCAACAGCGTATTGAACACGTCTGGGTGAGCCTTTTCAATTTCGTCGAACAACACCACCGAGAATGGCTTGCGACGAACGGCCTCGGTTAACTGACCGCCTTCTTCGTAACCCACGTATCCAGGAGGTGAACCGACCAAACGGCTGACCGTGTGCTTTTCCATATATTCCGACATGTCGAGCGAAATGAGTGCATCGTCGTCGCCGAACAAGAAGTTGGCAAGCGTCTTTGCGAGTTCGGTTTTACCAACTCCGGTTGGGCCCAAGAAAATGAACGAACCGCTTGGGCGCTTCGGGTCTTTCAAACCTGCACGCGTACGACGGATGCTCTGGCTGACTGCCTTGATGGCATCTTCCTGCGAAATGATGCGCTTATGCAGTTCGGCTTCCATGTTCAACAACTTGGCGGTTTCTTCTTCCGTCAACTTGTACACCGGAATACCTGTCCAAATACTGAGCACTTCGGCAATGGCTTCTTCGTCAACTTCGTCAAACAAGTCAATGCCGCTTGCCTTTACATCGGCTTCCTTCGCAGTGCGCTCTTCAAGTAGTGCACGCTCTTGGTCGCGTAAACGGCCAGCCTCTTCAAAGCGTTGTTCTTCAACAGCCTTTTTCTTGGCTTCTTGCACGTCGTTGATCTTGTTTTCAATTTCCTTCAAGTCCGGAGGAGTGGCCATGCGCTTAATGCGCAAACGGCTTCCCGCTTCGTCAATGAGGTCAATCGCCTTATCTGGCAAATGACGATCAGCGATGTAGCGGTCGGCCAAGTTCGCAGCAGCAACCAATGCCTGATCGGTAATGGTGACGCGGTGGTGCTGTTCGTATTTGTCGCGAATGCCCTTCAAGATTTCGATGGTGTGTGCAACCTCTGGCTCTTCAACTTTTACTGGTTGGAAGCGGCGCTCGAGAGCAGCATCTTTTTCGAAGTGCTTTCGGAATTCATCGGTTGTTGTTGCACCGATGGTTTGCAATTCGCCACGAGCAAGCATTGGCTTCAAAATTGATGCGGCATCAATTGCACCTTCTGCAGCACCCGCACCAACAAGTGTGTGAATTTCATCGATGAACAAAATGATGTCACCGCGAGTTTTGATTTCTTTCAACACTTTCTTCAAGCGCTCTTCGAAGTCTCCGCGGTAACGGCTACCTGCAACAAGTGCTCCAAGGTCGAGTGTGTACAACTGCTTGCCAGTCAATGTTTCTGGCACGTCGTTGCGCACGATCTTTTGTGCAAGACCTTCGACGATTGCAGTCTTACCAACACCTGGCTCACCAATGAGAATTGGGTTGTTCTTGGTGCGACGCGAAAGAATTTGCATCACGCGTTCCATTTCGCGCTGACGACCAATTACTGGGTCAAGCTTGTTGTCTTTTGCCAACTGTGTGAGGTTGCGACCGAACTGATCGAGAATTTGACTGCCACCTTTTTCTTGTGGCTCGTCCTTTGCGCCAGCAGGAGCACCTTCGGCCTTGCCAGAAGGACCCTGATAACCAGACAACAACTGAATCACTTGCTGACGAACACGGCTGAGGTCTGCGCCAAGCTTGACCAATACTTGAGCGGCTACGCCTTCGCCTTCGCGAATAAGTCCAAGCAAAATGTGTTCAGTACCGATGTAGTTGTGGCCAAGTTGCAATGCTTCGCGTAGTGAGAGTTCGAGAACTTTCTTGGCACGTGGAGTAAATGGAATGTGACCAGATGGCGATGAGCCACCTTGGCCGATGATCTCTTCAACTTGAGCACGAACGGCTTCAAGTGAAATGTTGAGTGACTCAAGTGCTTTGGCGGCTACACCTTCACCTTCGTGAATGAGCCCGAGCAAGATGTGCTCCGTGCCGATGTATGAATGATTGAGCAGGCGGGCTTCTTCTTGAGCCAGCACGACGACCCTTCGGGCCCTATCGGTAAACCGTTCAAACACTTGATAGACCGCCTTTTTTCTCGCTGCGAACCTTTGCTGAAGTGTACCTGTGGGGGGTGACGCCTTCCTGTTGTACTTGACACACGCACAAAAAAGTCAGGGCTGTGAGGCAAGGAAATTGGGGGTTTTCTCGTACCTTCGTTCGCCGTTTCACAAGGCATCATGCCTAGCCTTATTTCCATGGCTGTTGCTTCGCCTCTCCTCGAATTGTCGCAAATGGATGCCGACCGCGACCGCGTGGAAGCCGCCATGTTGCATGCAGTGCGCACGCGTGACGCCTATCTCACGCAAATTGCAAGTCACCTGATTGTTGCTGGCGGAAAACGTTTGCGTCCGGTCATGACCATTGCTGCGGCAAAGGTGGGAAGTTCCGAACCAGTGTCCGACAACGTGATTCTGGGCGGAATTTCGTGCGAACTCGTGCACCTGGGGTCGCTGTACCACGATGACGTCATGGACGAAGGCGTCACTCGTCGTGGCGTGGAAACCGTAAATGCGAAGTGGGGCAACTTGCAGGCCATTTTGGCTGGCGACTTTTTGCTGGCACGTGCATCTGAAATTGCTGCTGGATTGGGCAATGACATTGCAGGGCTGTTGGCACGCACCATCAGCCAATTGTGCGAAGGCCAAATTGAAGAACTGCGTTTCACCTACAACGTGTCGCGCACCATTCCTTCCTATTTGCTGAGCATTGAAGGAAAGACTGCCTCGTTGTATTCAACTGCGGCGCGCATTGGCGGGCTTGTTGCTGGTCACGACGCAGTAGTGGTTGATGCTCTCACCAATTACGGAACTTCGTTTGGCATGTTGTTCCAAATTATTGATGACATTTTGGATTTAACCGCAACCGATGAAGAGTTGGGCAAGCCGTCAGGCCACGACATGGAGGAAGGCGTGTACACGCTTCCTGTCATGCTCACGCTTGCTGATGGCGGCAATGCTGCAGACGAATTGCGCGACATGCTGGGCAAACCACTTTCGCAAGCCGAACGACTTCGCGCTCTCGAAATTGTGCGCGCAGGCGATGGCGTGCAACGCGCAATCGAAACAGCAAAGAGTTATGTACAGCTT
>BJFW01000074.1 GCA_014190095.1 Actinomycetes bacterium
GGTGATATTGATGCCAACGTTGAAGTGTGGCCATCAGGTGTAGTTCCTGATGAACAGGCATTTATTGACGATTGTTCAGTGACCAACATGGGTGATCTTGGAGCAGTTGGCAAAATCGGCTGGTTCGTTTCGGACTATGCACTTACTCAGTTCCCACAGTTGTCATCGTGGGAAGGTTTGAAGGATCCAGAAGTTGCAAAAGCATTCGCTACAGCAGCAACTGGCAGCAACGGACGTTTCCTTGGTATGGACCCATCGTTCAGCCAGTACGACGAAGCAATCATTGCCAACCTTGGATTGCCATTCCAGGTTCAGTTCTCAGGTTCAGAAGCAGCAACTCAGGCAGAAATCTCAGCGCTTTCAGTTGAGCAGAAGCCAGTGTTGCTCTACTACTGGAGCCCATCGGGTGCAGTAGGCAAGTACAACTTGAAGAACATCGCATTGCCAGCACCAACTGTTGATTGTGCAGTGGATGGAGCAAAGTGCGACGGTGACTACCCAGAAGATCTGCTCTTCAAGATTGCGTCAACGAAGTTGGCTGCAAAAGATGGAAAGGTATTCAACTTCTTCCAGAAGTTTGCCCTCACCACCGAGGATCAGCTTTCTTTCCTTGGACCAGTGGACATCGACAAGGTAGACCCTGCGGTTGCTGCTGCTGACTGGATTGCAGCAAATGAAGCAACATGGTCAACCTGGTTCAGCTGATCAAATAACTCACTACACGAGTAGTTAAGTATTGAGAAGTGGCGGGGCGAAAGCCCCGCCACTTTTGCGTTTCCATGGCAGAATGAGCGCGTGAAAATGTCTTTTGATTACGTCATTGTTGGCGGTGGTTCGGCAGGTTGCGCACTCGCAAATAGATTGAGCGAAGATCCGAACAATTCTGTTCTTGTGCTTGAGGCCGGACGTCCCGACTACTGGTTTGACGTATTTATACATATGCCAGCGGCTCTGGTGTTTCCTATTGGAAACAAACTGTATGACTGGATGTATTCCTCGCAGCCAGAACCACATATGAATGGTCGTCGCATTACGCATGGCCGAGGCAAGATTCTTGGTGGTTCTTCGAGTATCAATGGAATGATCTTTCAGAGGGGTAATCCTCTCGACTATGAGCGTTGGGGAGCCGACCCAGGGATGGGCGAGTGGGATTACGCGCATTGCTTGCCGTACTTCAAGAAGATGGAGTCGTGCATTGCTGCTGAGCCATCCGACAAGTTCCGTGGAAAAAGCGGGCCTTTACACATGGAACGCGGAGCAGTGAAGAATCCGTTGTTTGGTGCGTTCTTCAAGGCAGTGAAAGAGGCAGGTCATCCGATTACGCAAGATGTAAACGGATATCAACAAGAAGGTTTCGCTGCATTTGATCGCAACGTGAAGCGGGGCCGCCGCTACAGCGCAGCACGTGCATATCTGCACCCAGTGAAGCGCCGCAAGAATCTCACGGTGCAGTGTCGAGCATTAGTAACGAAGGTGTTAACCGATGGCAAAACTGCAACCGGCGTGCAGTACGAGTTGCCGTTTGGTCGCAAACGTTCGGTGCAAGCAAAAGAAGTGATCTTGTGTGGTGGAGCGTTTAACTCGCCACAACTGTTGCAAGTTTCGGGTATTGGAAACAGCGACGAACTGAACAAAGTGGGAATCACACCTGTGCATCACCTGCCCGGTGTTGGAGAGAACCTGCAAGATCATCTCGAGGTGTACGTACAGCATTCCTCAACGCAGCCTGTGTCGTTGAATCCAATGATGAAAATGTGGAGGCGTCCATTTATTGGATTTGCGTGGCTGTTCCGCAAAGGACCAGGAGCGTCAAATCACTTTGAAGCTGGCGGTTTCATTCGCAGTAATAACACGGTGAAGTATCCGAACCTCATGTTCCACTTCTTGCCAATTGCTGTTCGCTATGACGGCACTGCGCCTGCAAGTGGACACGGATACCAAGTGCACATTGGTCCCATGTATTCAAATTCGCGTGGAAGTTTGAAAGTGACGTCAGGCGATGTGCGTGACAAGCCTGCGTTCACGTTCAACTATCTATCGACCGAAGAAGACAAGCAGGAGTGGGTCGAAGCCATCGCTGCTGCTCGCAAAATTTTGAATCAACCAGCATTCGCGCCATTCAGTGGTGGTGAAATTTCACCTGGTCCAACAGTTGCAACTGACGCCGAGGTGTTGGAGTGGGTACGCAAAGACGGTGAAACCGCTTACCACCCGTCGTGCACATGCCGAATGGGCGTCGACGACATGTCGGTTATTGACCCTGCCACAATGCGGGTAAGGGGAATGCAAGGTCTCCGAGTTGTGGATGCCTCGGTCATGCCATATGTAACGAATGGCAATATCTATGCTCCGGTCATGATGCTTGCTGAAAAGGCCGCGGACATCATTCTGGGGAAGACCCCACTGGCCCCTGAAGCAGTCGACTTCTACCGTCACCACTAAATAAGCGGGATGAATAGGTGGCCGTAAGGCTGCCCTGATAACCTTTCTCTGCCGTGATATATCTCGGCTCCACTCAGTAACGGGAGTACATATGAGCGATTTTGACGACATTGATCTTGCAGGTCTTTCCAATGAAGACCTTGTGGCACAGATGCACGACGACTTGTATGACGGCCTAGGTGAGGAAATTGTTGAAGGCACCACCATCTTGTTGGACCGTGGTTGGGGTCCAGACAAGGTATTGCAGGAAGCACTTGTTGAGGGCATGCGCATTGTTGGAGTTGACTTCCGCGATGGAATTTTGTTCGTGCCAGAAGTACTGCTTGCCGCGAACGCAATGAAGGCAGGTATGAATATTCTTCGTCCGTTGCTCGCAGAAACTGGTGCAGAGTCAATTGGCAAAGTTGTTGTAGGAACCGTAAAGGGCGACATTCACGACATTGGCAAAAACTTAGTTGCCATGATGATGGAAGGCGCCGGCTTCGAAGTAATTGACCTTGGTATCAATACCGACGCCGACAAGTTCATCGCAGCCCTTGAAGAGCATCAGCCTGACATTCTTGGAATGTCAGCCTTGCTCACCACAACCATGCCGTACATGAAGGTTGTCGTTGACACCATGAAAGAGCGTGGCATTCGTGACAAGTACATCATCTTGGTTGGTGGTGCGCCTTTGAACGAAGAATTTGGTGCTGCTGTTGGTGCAGATGCGTACTGCCGCGATGCCGCAGTTGCTTCAGAAACCGCAAAGACATTGGTCAACGCACGTCGCACGCGTACTGCCGAGCCCCCTGGCCCGTCGGTCGCCTGATTCGCTGCTGGTAACGCGCATATGTCGGCGGGCGAGCGTCCACTGATCATTGCGTGTGGTGCACTCGTGAGTGAGTTGCGCGAAGTACTGAGTCGCAACGGTCTTGCTGATGCGGTTGAAGTGCGCTATCTGCCCGCTAATTTGCACAATCGTCCAGAGGGAATCGTTCCAGCATTGCGCGAACATCTAGATGCACGTGGCAGCCGAACAACGTTTGTTGGTTATGCAGACTGTGGCACAGGTGGACAGATTGACACCATGTTGTTGGACTACCCAGGTGTTGAGCGAATCTCAGGAGCACATTGCTACGAGTTCTTTGCTGGTTCACCGTTGTTTAATGAGGTGCAAAACGCAGAACCTGGAACGTTTTACCTCACCGACTTCCTTGCCAAACACTTTCGTGCGTTGGTCTGGGAGGGTCTTGGGCTCGACACGCATCCACAATTGCGCGACACGTACTTCGGCAACTACACAAAAGTGATGTATTTCTCACAAGTCAGCGACGATTCGCTGATCGCGATAGCCAAAGACGCTGCAGAAATGTTGGGACTTAACTTCGAGCATCGACACGTTGGTGTGCAAGGTTTAGAGGTGTCAATTCCCGTAGTGTTTCAATCTGCTGCAAAGAGAAATGCGAGTATTAACTGATGGCCCGAGGTGGAAATTCGATAGTCATTATTAAATGGCGTGACATTCCTGCGCAAGTAAATGCGCAGATGGGGCGCGAGCGCTATCAGGTTATTTTGGGTGCAAAGTTTCAGCGAGCAATCGATCGCGCAAAGCGTAAAGCAAACATTTACACGGCCGAGGAGGACGTGGCTCAGTGGAGTCGCGAAACTCTGCCGCTCGAAGGCGATATGGCACTTGCTGCTCAGTCAGTTGCCGACAGGTTGGAAGAAGAGTGGACCCGCCAGCGCTTAGGCGTTCTTGCATATGCGGGTGGTTTTGAAAAAGATGTTGAGCAACTCACTGTGGCAGCAAAGGATCTTGCAGCCCTTGAGGAGCTCGAAGAAGACGAAGAAGAGACGCCAAATAATTAATCGCTAGAAAGAAACGAGAAACTGACATGACCCACACCATCCTTTCGTCGCCAACCAAAGAAGTTGTCATTGGCTTTGATCGTCCATTCGTGATGATCGGCGAGCGTATTAACCCAACGGGTCGCAAAATGCTTGCTGAAGAAATGAAAAACGGTGACTTCAGTCGCGTTGAAGCTGACGCAATTGCTCAGGTTGAAGCTGGCGCTCAAATGTTGGACGTTAATGCTGGTATTCCACTTGCAGACGAACCTGCATTGCTCGCACGTGCCATTCAGTTGGTACAGGCAGTCACTGATGTTCCACTTTCTATCGACTCGTCAATCATTGATGCGCTCGAGCGTGGACTCTCGGTGTACCAGGGCAAAGCGTTGGTCAACTCGGTAACTGGGGAAGACGAATCATTGGAGCGCGTGTTGCCATTGGTGAAGAAGTATGGCGCCGCTGTTGTAGCAATTTCAAACGATGAGACCGGAATCAGCATGGACCCTAATGTTCGCTTTGCTGTTGCCAAGAAAATTGTTGAGCGCGCTGCAGATCACGGAATCCATTATTCAGACGTTGTAGTAGACCCGTTGGTTATGCCTATTGGCGCACTTGGGCAAGCTGGTCAGCAAGCATTCACATTGATTCGTCGTCTGCGCGAGGAGTTAAAGGTAAACACCACATGCGGCGCATCAAACGTGAGCTTCGGTTTGCCGAACCGTAACCAAGTCACCGGAACATTCCTCAGCATGGCGATGGCCTCTGGAATGACATCGGCAATCATGAGTCCGCTTCATCCAGAGGTAAAGGCAGCAATCATGGCGGCAGACGTATTGACAGGCAACGACCAGGACTGTGCAGCATGGATTAAGGCAAACCGCGACCCGAATGCCCCTACTGGTGGACGTGGCGATCGCGAAGGCCGCCGTCGCCGTTCAGCGCAATAGTCAAAATGTCGTATCGCATCGTCTTTACTCCGTCTGGTCTAGACGGCACCGTTGAGTCTGGAACCACGGTGTTGGACGCTGCGCGCAAGCTCGGTGCCGACATCGATTCGGTGTGTGGCGGAAGAGGCATTTGCGGTCGTTGTCAAATCACTCCAAGTTTCGGTTCATTTTCAAAGTGGGGCATTGACGCTGTTGAATCCTCATTGTCTAAGTTTTCTGAAGGCGAGATCAAATACAAAGGCAAACGTGCACTTGTAGAAGGTAACCGCCTTGGGTGCATGGCCAAAGTGTGTGGTGACATGGTCATCGACGTTCCTGCGATGAGCCAAGTGCACCGACAGATCGTGCGCAAAGACCTGGACTTGGGTGTCATCGTTGTTGACCCAACCTTCAGCTTGTATTACGTAGCGGTTGCACCGTCGGAACTTGGTGACGATGTCACTGCATCGCAAGTCATTCGCGACGCAATCGCCC
>BJFW01000075.1 GCA_014190095.1 Actinomycetes bacterium
CTACAAGACTACGAGAACCACAGGTGGCGACTGTGGCATGGCACACTTGGAACATGGACACAGAAATCGGCAAGTTACGCAGGCTTAACCTCATTGCGGGATTGCTTCATCTCGCATCCCTCATCGGAATCATCGCACTCTCTAATGACGCCGCCATGCCGGTGCGTGCCACGTATCTCACCGACGCCCCAACCCTTGATGCGTTCTCCGACCCAGTTCAACTGTTCAATCTGAATATCAGTTGGATGATCGGCGCATTTCTGGCGCTGTCAGCCTTCTTTCATTTTTTGATCATCAGCCCAAAGTTCTTTCCTCGATACAGCGCCGGTCTCGCTGCCCGCCACAACTACTTCCGCTGGGTTGAATATTCAATTTCCTCATCACTCATGATCGTGGTCATCTTGCAACTGAACGGGGTCGCCGATTACATCGCACTGTCTGGCATGTTCGGAGTGAATGCATCAATGATTTTGTTCGGCTGGTTACAGGAAAAGTATGCAAAGCCAGGAAGCGGGGATTTACTTCCTTTCTACTTTGGTTGCATTGCAGGAATCGTTCCGTGGATCATGATTGCCATCAACACCCTTTCGCCAAAAGGTCCAGCCGAGACAGTGGTGCCAGGTTTCGTGTATGGAATTGTGATTTCACTATTCGTACTGTTCAATAGCTTTGCGCTTGTGCAGTGGAAGCAATACAGGGCCGAGGGCAAGTGGGCGAACTACTTGTACGGAGAACGCGCTTATATCGTGCTCAGTTTGGTTGCTAAGTCTGCACTCGCGTGGCAGATCTTCTCTGGCGCGCTAGCTGTTTAGAGCGACTACAGAGTTCGGCGACGCCGGTAAACCACGTATGCGAATCGTGCTATCCCTGCAAGAATCACCACAATGACAATCCACTGAAATGTCACAACAACGGGTTCCACTCGTTCCCAATTCTCTCCAAGTACTGCACCAGCACCGACGAGCGCAATGTTCCATACCAAGCTGCCTAGGAATGTGTACGAGACATACGGAATGAGTTTCATTCGACGGAAGCCTGCAGGTATTGACACCACAGAACGGATCAGTGGAACACAGCGCCCAACCAAAACTGCACTCATTGCATGACGATCGAACCATTCCTCGGCACGAGTTAAATCGGCCTCGCGAATTTGCACCCACTTGCCGAACCTGCGAGTGAATGCGTGCAGACGCTCGTCTCCAATCACCGCTGCAATCCAATACATGATGAGCGCACCGATGACCGACCCAACCGTTGCGGCCAGGATCATCAAGACAACTGAATCACTTCCCTGTTGGGCTACGAAGCCCGCAAACGGTAGAACGATTTCAGACGGAATCGGAGGAAATACATTTTCAAGCACCACCAGTAGTGCAACGCCGAGATAGCCAAGTTGTTCAATGACATCCTGAACCCACGTTGCAAGCGAACTCAACAAGTCAGCAACTACTAACGACTGAGTTCTTTGCGGTTCTTAAACTTTGACGCGCGGTAGTCCTTGTTCATCAGAGCAATGACATCAATTGAGATTTCTTTTGGACATGCAGCTGAACATTCGCCGTGGTTCGTGCATGACCCGAAGTACTCATCCATAGTTTCCACCATTGCTTCCGTGCGCTTAAAGCGCTCGGACTGACCTTGTGGCAAGAAGTTGAGGTGTGAAATCTTCGCCGCAGTGAACAAACTCGCTGCTCCGTTAGGGCATGCTGCAACGCACGCACCGCAACCAATGCATGCTGCAGAATCCATCGCTGCATCAGCAACCGGCTTTGGAATCGGAATGAGGTTTGCATCTGGTGCGCCACCAGTTGCTGCAGTGATAAACCCACCAGATTCAATAATGCGATCAAAGGCACTGCGATCGACCATGAGGTCTTTGATGATTGGGAATGCCGTTGCTCTCCAAGGCTCAATCACAATGGTGTCACCACTCTTGAATGTGCGCATGTGTAATTGGCATGTTGTTGTTGCCTTTTGTGGACCATGGGCAACACCATTAATCATGAGCGAACACGTGCCGCAGATTCCTTCGCGACAATCGTGATCGAACACCACGGCTTCTTTGTTCTCGTTGATCAATCCTTCGTTCAACACATCAAGCATTTCAAGGAATGAGGCCTCGTCACTGATTTCGTCAATGGTGTAGTTCTCAAAATGCCCCTTGTCGGTTGGGCCAGATTGGCGCCATACCTTCAGCGTGAGATTCTTTAGATGGCTCACTTGTAGCTCCTTGTTGCAAGATGAATCGATTCAAATACCAAATCTTCAGTGTGACGCTGAGGCTTCATTGCGTCGCCAGTCCACTCCCAAGCTGCAACATGGCAGAACTCGTCGTCATTTCGCTGAGCTTCACCATCTTCTGTCTGATATTCGGACCGGAAGTGAGCGCCACAGCTTTCTTCGCGTGTTAAAGCGTCTTGGCACATTGCCATTCCTAATTGGAAGAAATCGTCAACGCGACCGGCCTTTTCGAGAGTCTGGTTTGTACTGTCGCCAGTTCCAGTTACACGCAAGTCGGTCTTGAATTCTTCGTACAGTGCAGGCAAATCGGTAAGTGCTTGTTGCAAACCTTCACGCGTGCGTTCCATTCCACATTCGTTCCAAATGATCTTGCCCAGTTCGCGATGGAACCAATCTGGTGAACGCTTGCCCTTTACCGCAAGGTACCCGTTGTAACGAGCACTTGCTTCCGACTCTGCTTGCTTGAACGCAGGGTGATCAGTGCCTGGAATGGTCTTGCCCAACAGTGATGAAAGTTGATTACTGATGGTGTACGGCAACACGAAGTAACCGTCTGCCAAACCTTGCATCAACGCCGAAGCTCCAAGGCGGTTTGCGCCATGATCAGAGAAGTTTGCTTCTCCTGCTGCATACAAACCAGGAATCGTGGTCATCAACTCGTAGTCCACCCACAGACCGCCCATGGTGTAGTGCGTTGCTGGATAGATACGCATTGGTGTCTTGTATGGGTCTTCACCAGCAATGCGCTCATACATTTGGAACAAGTTGCCGTAGCGCTCTTCAACCACTTCGCGACCTAGTCGATCAATCGCTGCCGAGAAGTCAAGGTTCACACCGTTTTTCAGCGGCCCAATTCCTTGACCCTTGTCAACAAGACGCTTTGCTGCGCGTGATGAAATGTCGCGCGGAGCCAGGTTGCCGTACGACGGATACAAGCGCTCGAGGAAGTAGTCGCGTTCGTCTTCAGGAATTTGATCTGCCGGACGATTGTCATCTGCGCGCTTTGGCACCCACACTCGACCGTCGTTACGTAGTGACTCACTCATGAGAGTGAGCTTCGACTGCGTTTCGTCGGCCTGCGGAATGCAGGTTGGGTGAATCTGTGTGTAGCACGGGTTTGCGAACAAAGCGCCACGACGGTGTGCACGCCATGCGGCAGTGACGTTGCAGTTCATTGCGTTTGTTGAGAGGAAGAACACGTTTCCGTATCCACCAGTTGCCAACACCACTGCGTGAGCGGCGTGCGACTGTATTTCACCGGTCAGCAAGTCGCGCACAACAATGCCGGCACATCGACCGTCAATAGTGACGGTGTCAATAAGTTCGGTGCGGTTGAACAAACGCACACCACCCAGACGTGCGACTGTATTTCACCGGTCAGCAAGTCGCGCACAACAATGCCGGCACATCGGCCATCGATCGTGACGGTGTCAATCAGTTCGGTGCGGTTGAACAAACGCACGCCACCCAGACCAACTTGGCGAGCCATCTGCTGGTATGCGCCAATGAGCAATTGCTGACCTGTTTGGCCACGCGCATAGAAAGTACGACTTACCTGTGCGCCACCGAAGCTGCGATTGTCAAGCAATCCACCGTATTCACGGGCAAACGGAACACCCTGGGCAACCATCTGGTCAATGATGTCGACTGACACTTGCGCCAAACGATGCACGTTTGCTTCGCGCGAACGGAAGTCGCCACCTTTGATGGTGTCTTGGAACAAGCGATTGATGCTGTCACCATCACCCTGATAGTTCTTCGCTGCGTTGATGCCACCCTGAGCAGCAATGGAGTGTGCACGGCGCGGCGAGTCGTGAAATGTGAAGGCATCTACTTGATAACCCAGTTCGGCAAGTGTTGCTGCAGCAGATGCACCAGCAAGACCGGTACCAACAACAATGATCTTGAACTTGCGCTTGTTATTTGGGTTTACAAGCTTTGCGTTTGCTTTGTAGTTGTCCCACTTTTCATGAAGAGCACCAGCTGGGATTTTGGAGTTAAACGTATTCATTAGTCCTACTTCACAATTCCTGCGATAACCGCAATTGGGAATGACACATTGCCAACTACAACGATGGTTGCAAAACCTGTTGCAAAACCGCGGCGCCAAGTATTGAATCGTGGATTGTTCCAACCAAGCGATTGGAAGATGCTCCACGCGCCGTGGAACAGGTGAATGCCAAGCAAAATGTTGGCGAGTATGTAAAACGCAGAAACAATTGGTCGATCCAAACTGCGCACCAAGTTTGCATACACCTCACCGCGCACAAATGTGCCATCGGTGCCAACCGTGTTTACCGTTCCAAACGTGAAATCGAGCAAGTGCCAAACTAAATAAGCAAGCACGATGATGCCAGTCCAGCGCATGGTACGGCTTGCAAATTTAGCAACTTGATAATCGCGAGGACTCTGGTATTTCACCGCGCGAGCGAAACGGTTCAAGCGAGTAAGCGACCAGGCTGCATGCAGATGCAACAGCAACATCATGACGAGGCCACCACGCAGAATCCAGAGCACTGCACTTTTGGGTGCAAGTGGGTAGAGCAACGTCTTCAAAAACTCCGCGTACTTATCAAATGCTTCTGCGCCCTGATACATCTTTAGGTTGCCAATCATGTGAAACAGAACGAAGCCCATCATGGCGATACCACTGATTGCCATGACGTACTTTTTGCCAACGGCTGTTGAGTAGAGATCGAGAAGGAACGGACGTTTGCGGCGGGATCTAATTGCGGTCGCTGTTGCTGGAACCCGCTTGGAACCCAGTGTTGAAGAAGTTGTTGCCATAAGGATCGACTTCACGCTAGTTCTGCTACCCCGATGGCTGAGAACCCCAGCCCTGTGACATTGACCTATATATAAGGAAAAAGAGACCATTTCGCCCCAAGGGGTGCCAATTATCTACACTTTCCAAGACACATTCCACAGGGATCCCCACTCGGGGCGTGCCCTATTAATCCATCGGAGAAATTACACGTGACGTCATTACTCGCATCAGAAGGCGGTTGGCAGACATTCACCCTTAAAGGTGGTGAATGGGCAATCCTGGGCCTTTCCGGCGCAGCAGCCATCCTTGCTCTCCTCGTTGGTTGGTTCCTGGTTATCCAGGTGCTCAAGCAAGAAGAGGGAACCGACAAGATGAAAGAAATCGCAGTAGCGATTCAAGTTGGAGCATGGGCTTATCTGAAGCGCCAGTTCCGCACCATCGGCATGATTCTCGTACCAGTAGGTGCAGTCGTGTTCTTCACATCAGTTGCAATCAGCAAGCCTGAAATTGATGGCGGCGGTGAAGCGCTTAGCCAA
>BJFW01000076.1 GCA_014190095.1 Actinomycetes bacterium
AAAAGTTTGACTGGCGTAAGGGTTTCAAATTCTCCACCTATGCAACATGGTGGATCCGTCAGGCAATCACGCGCGGCATTGCAAACACCGGTCGCACCATTCGCCTTCCGGTCCACGCTGGCGACACTCTCGCCCGTTTGCAAAAGGCACGCTCACGCCTCGAACTGAAGTTTGGTCGTCCCGCAACACTTGCTGAATTGTCTGCTGAAGTTGAAATGCCAGAAGACAAAGTGACCGAAGCATTGCGCTTTGCTGCAGAGCCACTGTCGTTGTCCGAACCATTGCGTGAAGATGGCGACGCCGAACTTGGTGACGTTGTTGAAGACCGCGCAGCAGAGTCGCCATTCGAAGTTGCTGCAACCGCATTGTTGCCGGAAGAAATTTCGCGACTGCTTGCTCCACTCGATCAGCGTGAACGCGAAATTCTTGCACTTCGTTTTGGCCTCGATCGCGGTGAGCCACGCACACTTGAAGAAGTTGGCGAAGCATTCAACCTCACTCGCGAGCGCATTCGTCAAATTGAAGCGCGCGCAATGAGCAAGCTGCGTCACCCATCAAGTGACACCGGCGCACGCGACCTACTCTCGGTTTAAGCAAGAACTGCATCGCCCGTGCTGTGCACGATTGGTGACCTCGTTGAAGATGTGGTGGTGTGGTTAAACACCGAACTGAACTTCGGTAGCGATACCGAGTCAGTCATTCGCCGCACCCGTGGTGGAAGTGCTGCAAACGTCAGCATGTTCGCCGCGCTTACAGGAACCCCTTCACGTTTCATTGGCCAAGTTGGACACGATCGCCTTGGTTCACACCTGTGCGAAGTGCTGCGCGACTCAGGTGTTGATGTGCACGTGATTGCCGATGGCCGCACGGGAAGCATCGTGGTACTGGTGCAACCAAATGGTCAGCGTTCGTTTCTTACCGACCGTGGTGTTGCCTCACACCTTAAGCATTTTGATACAACGCTTATGAACAACGTAAGCATCTTGCATATTCCTACGTACTCACTTACCGACGAGCCGCTTGCATCAACATGTGTGCAATACGTCAATGTGGCACGCGCAACTGGCACACTCATCTCAATCGATGCTTCTTCAGCATCGGTGCTCAAGCAATACGGAACAGACCGCTACCGTGCGCTCATTCAATCGCTATCACCTGAAGTGTTTATGTGTAACGAGGACGAGGCGGCTGTACTTGGTTTAGGTCCACAGAAGCCAATGACCGGGGCTTTACTCACCGTCATTAAACAGGGTCCGCTGCCGGTTATCGCCGTGCAACACGATGGCACCACCACCGAAGTTGCTGTAACGCCAGTTGCAAACATTGTGGATACCACGGGCGCTGGCGACGCATTTGCCGCTGGCTTCTTGCCGCATTACGTAAAGACCAAAGAAATAAAGCATGCAATTGCACAGGGTCACGCAGTCGCTTCACGCGTGCTGCAATCGCCAGGCGCAACACTGAATACCTCTCAACAATAGGAACCACCATGACCACAATTTCTGTTTCCACCGAAGTTCGTGACACGCTTGCAAGTAATGGTGCAGTAGTTGCACTTGAATCCACCATTTTTTCAAATCTCGGGTTGCCATCACCTGCGAACGCACAAGCTCTTTCACGCTGCATCGCTGCAATTCGCGATGCAGGCGCAGTGCCCGCACTTACTGCTGTTATCGATGGTGTTGCGCGTGTTGGTCTAAACGAAAACGAACACGAGCGCATTCTTGGGCCAGCTAGAAAAGCCGGCGAGCGCGAACTTGCTTTAGCAATTGCCCAGCAATGGAGCGTTGGCGCGACAACGGTGTCGGCTTCACTATTGCTTGCTGCCCGTGCAGGAATTGGTGTGTTCGCAACTGGTGGAATTGGTGGCGTTCATCGCGACGTGCAACTCCATGGCGACATCAGCGCAGACTTGGGCGCTCTCGCTGCACACCCAGTAGTCACCGTTTGCGCTGGAGCAAAATCATTTCTCGATCTTCCACGCACACTTGAATATCTGGAAACCCTGGGTGTTCCAGTTGTTGGCTTGGCATGCGACGAATTTCCAGCGTTCACGGTGCACTCCAGTGGGTTACCAATTCCTGCACGCGTCGATACCGTGCAACAACTTGCCAGTTACACACGTGCGCATCGCGCGCTTGGCCGCACTGGTGGCATTCTTGCGTGTGTGCCCGTTCCACTCGCCGACTCACTTGACAAGAACACCATCGACAAAATCATTGAAGAGTCACTTGCCACCACTGCACAAGCAGGAATTGTTGGGCCAGCAGTAACACCGCATGTGCTTGGCGCTATTGCCGCGGCAACGTCTGGCACCAGCGTGGTTGCCAACTTGTCACTTGCCGAAAACAACGCCCGCGTTGCTGCAGAATTGGCAGTCCAACTGCGTAACTAGCGCACACATCCCCGCGTAAGCCCGGCACCTGCCGGCCGAAGGGGGACATGTGATTGTTTGTTGGTCATTAAAAGGTGGCAGTGGAACCACGGTGGTAAGCGCGGCACTCGCGCTCACACTTGCGCAACGAAATACTGCGACAGTGCGCATTGTGGATTTGGCTGGCGACATTCCCTCTGCACTTGGCATTGCCGAACCATCCGGCGAAGGCGTTACCAACTGGTTGCAACAGCAACAGCCATCACCAATTCAGTCGCTACAAATTCCGGTAACTGCACGAGTGTCACTGGTGCCTCGAGGTGACGGTCCGCTTATGCATTACGACCTCACCACAGAACACTGCAACACACTTGCCACCGAACTTGACACCTCGAACGAACTCACCGTGGTTGATGCGGGCAGTGGGCATATTCCACAGCTCATCAACAACGCCGCCACATCGTTACTGGTCATTCGCCCGTGCTACCTCGCGCTACGAAAAGCCGCACACCTTTCCGTGAAACCCCATGGCATTGTGCTCATTAACGAACCCGGTCGATCACTCGGTAAACGTGATGTGGAATCAGTAGTTGGTGCGCCAGTGTTGGTTGAGCTTCCTCTTGACCCAACTATTGCTCGGTGTGTCGATGCGGGCTTGCTTGCAAGCCGCATACCCACCATGTTGTCTCAGCACCTTGCACATGTTGCATGACGAACTTGGTTCACTAGCTACACATTTTGCTTCTCCTCATATCACCGAAGTCATGGTGAATAAGGAAACATCCGTGTTCGTAGAAGATCACACCGGAATGCATTACGTAGGCGAACTTCATCCTGGCGAACTACACGCCATCGTGGAACGCATATTGCTTCCACTCGGCAAACGCCTAGACCGAACTTCGCCAATTGTCGATGCACGCTTACGCGATGGCTCGCGACTGTGCGCAGTCATTTCACCGGTGAGCCCGCATGGAATGTGCGCCAGCATTCGACGTTTCACTCAAGATGTGCTGACGCTGAATCATTTTGCAGACGAACCAGTAGCCAACCTCATAGTTCAGTTAGTCCGCAATCGTTGCAACATTGTGGTGTCTGGCAAAGCGGGAAGCGGCAAAACATCGCTACTGAATGTGTTGTGCTCGTACATGCTGCCTAGTGAGCGAATAGTCACCATTGAAGATGTACGCGAGTTAGCAATCGCCTTACCAAATGCCGTGCAACTTGAAACTCGCCCCAGCAC
The DNA here is from genome assembly GCA_014190095.1 of Actinomycetes bacterium. GTDB lineage: Bacteria > Actinomycetota > Acidimicrobiia > Acidimicrobiales > Ilumatobacteraceae > UBA3006. The sequence continues at coordinate 3,615 of BJFW01000076.1, forward strand.
ACCTGAAGGCCTGCCAGGTGTGAACATGACCGATCTTGTGCGCACTGCACTTCGTCTTCGCCCCGACCGCATCATCATTGGCGAAATTCGGGGCTCCGAAGTAGTAGACATGCTGTCGGCACTGAATACTGGTCACGCAGGCTCATTGTCTACCTGTCATGCACACACCGCGCAACAGGCGCTACAGCGTATTGAGTCGCTCATGTTGCAGCACTGCCCTCAATGGAAACGCGAAACGATCTGCGACCACATTGGTTCAGCAATCGACATCGTGGTGCACGTTTCGCGTGACTCATCTGGACGCAGATACATCAGCGAAATTGTTGAAATTCCAACGCCGTTTTTGGGAGAGGTTCGACACCTGTACAACGGAAGCGAAATTGCATTGGCTACACGGCGTAGAGCAAGTGATCAATGAGCCAGTTGCTTGATATTGCACTATTGGCCGTCGGTGCAAGTAGTTGTGGCGCAACAGTGTGGTTCATTGCAAACCCCACATTGTCAAAGTGGTGGACTCGACATTGGGTACTTTCCCGCTTCTTTGGAAGTTCACATTCTGTTCCTTCGCCAAAAAAACAAGAACAGAGTTCGGTTGCCGACTTTCTCGATGCGATTGCCCGCGAAGTACACAGTGGATATTCGCTCACATTGGCATTTGTCAACACCGCCGAACGCTTCACAAACCTTGCGTGGTGGACAGAGCCAATTTCATTGCAATGTATCCGTGGACATTCACTTGCAACCGCCATTGCCGACACGTCACCACAGAATTGGACTGCTGATGTTGCTTTAGCAACTCGAACATTGTCGGTTGCCAGTAACGGCGGCTACGGCATTGTCGGTGCTTTAGAGAAAAGCGCTTCAATACTGCGCGAACGAGAGCATGTCGCTCACGAGCGCCATGCACAGACTGCCCAAATTCGGCTGTCTACTGCAGTGCTTTCGTGGATTCCGCTTGTTATCTGCGCTTGGGTAATTACACGACAATCACATACCCGAAGCTTCCTTCTGCAATCACCACTTGGCTTGCTCTGCATCGCCATCGGTTTACTTTTCAACATTGTTGGCAGAAAGTGGATAACACGGATTGCGCGCACCAGTACATGACCGCTATTTGGTTTATTGGAATAGCAATTGCCATCCACCGAGTGCGTCAGTCCCGTCTACAGCGCAAAATCACCGTCGTAACGACAACACAGCTGAGTAACGCAACAGACATGCTGTCAGTGTTGCTGTTATCTGGCATGACAACCCCACAAGCATTGCAACAGTTGCACCACTATCTGGACGAGCCATGTCGCACGGTGTTCCAGGATTGCAGTCAGTTACTTCATCACGGTTCGCGCTTCCGCGATGTTGTGCGACAACTGTCCTCCACATTTGGAAGCCCAGCATTTGCACTGTGTGAAGCGCTGCTTGCCAGCGAACGCGATGGAATTGCGGTTGGCCCGTTGCTTGAGCGCCTCAGTGCGGTAACCCGACAACAACGCAGACAAGAACTAGACGCCGCAGCCAGGCAACTTCCCGTTCGCATGGCAATGCCATTGGTCGTGTGTGTCCTTCCATCGTTCATTTTGCTCGGAGTAGTGCCACTTTTTGTGGGGTCACTCGGTGGGCTTGGCGCACACATGTAGTTATGAATAAGCAAACACATGAATCTGGTCAAGCAACCACCGAATACGCATTAGTGCTGCTTGCCGCGGCAGTCATTGCACTGCTGGTAATTGCATGGGCAACAAACGGCGAAGG
>BJFW01000077.1 GCA_014190095.1 Actinomycetes bacterium
AAGACCCTGCTTCGCTCGCCGCCCTAGAACAACTTCGCATCAACCAAACACGGATTGCCAATGAGCAGGCCCGTTACGAAATCGCATTTCGTCAAGACCTTGCAATGCTTGCAGAGATTATTCGCGAGTCTCGCTAGCGATTAGTTGCCAATAATTTGCAGTGCTTGTCGAACAAGCTCTCGCGCCTGCGATAATTTCAGCTGATAGGTTGCAAAATCTGGTGGAGTTTGTGCCAACGCAGCATCTGCTTGGTCGAACAAGGTTTCAGCTTGTGCCAACAAATCAGGTGCAGTCTGTGCGCCTGAAGGGATACTGCTTGGCACGGTAGACGCTGTTGTTCCACCTGCATCTGGCGTAGTTGCATCTGGTGTAGGTACTTGGCTGTCGCCAACACGATCACCGAGCGAACCCGTGTATCCAGGGAACAAACGTGCGATTGCAATCGTCAAATCGTCGGCAATGACCACCTTGTTGTTATAGGACGCGAGAATTTTTCGCACGAACACTTGACGAGCAGAAGCATCGTCAGGTCGAACAAAGAGTGGTCGAACGTAGACCAATCCCTTGCCAACAGGCACCATTTGAAGATCGCCGAACACCACTCGAGATCCACGTTGGTCAAGCAACGTCACTTGCTGCGAAACCGCTGGATCACTGCCAAATTCTGCAGCAACTGTTGCAGGGCCCTCTGGCAATGGCTCTCCAACCGTGTATACCTTCAACTCACCATACGTTCGAGGGTCACTCGATACGACCATGAGTGCGCGCAATTCTTTACGCGCGTTATCTGAAGAGAATGGAACAAACGGGCGCAACATTGAAAACACGCCATTTGTCTCTGTTGCTCCAGGTGCATGGAAGATCGTGAAATACGGTTCAAATCGGGCAACGTTTGCATCCTGAACGTTGATCATGTCAGGGGTTAGTGCAGGGTCGACAGCACCCACTACTCCAGTAAGTCCCTCTGGCTCGCTTGGAGGTGCCTGTGCAACGCTCCATGCCGCGTCACGATTGAAAAACAGCGTTGGATCATTAAATTGATAGCGACCGTACATATTGGTTTGTACTCGAAACAAATCTTCCGGGTAGCGAAAGTGGGCTATCAACTCTGTAGAAGCTTCAGAAACCGGCGTGAGCAGTTTTGGAAACACTTTGCCCCATGCATTTGCAATTGGATCATTTGCATCAACTTGGTAAAACGTTGCTTCTCCGGAATATGCATCAACTACTACTTTTACGCTATTGCGAACATAGTTAAACGCTGTATTTAGTCCCGAGCCGGCTGACAACTGATCAATGTTTGCTGATTGCGAGTTTGGGTATCGGCTCGTTGTCGTGAATGCATCAATAATCCACACCACTTTCCCGTCGACTACTGCAGGGTACGGATCAGAGTCATAGTTAAAAAACGGGGCGATCTTCTGCACTCGCTCCTTCACATTGCGAATCCACATAATGCGCGAATCAGTTGAAATCAGATTCGAACCAAACAAGTTGAATTCACCAAAATTCAATGCAAACGCAATGCGTCGTACAGGGGATGACAGCTTCACACCACCAGTTCCCGTGTATGCGTTTGCTTTTGTATCTGGACAAGCTTGTTCAATTTGATTAGTTCCAACGATTGAATAACCCTCTAGACCTTCACCTACATACAACTGTGGAGTTTTTATTCCGAGATCGATGTAAGTAGGACGACCATCGGTGGTGACACGGCTTGCCGGCGCGGCAACAAGCCCGCAGCCGTGCGTGTAAATCAAGTGGCGAGATACCCATGTGCGGTTGGGAATGCCATCGGTGTTGAGTTCGCGTGCCCCAAGGATGACCTGTTGCAATCGACCGTCAATGACATACCGGTCAACGTCAAGGTCGCGAATGGCATAGAACGATGTCTTTCCTTCGTCCAAGGCGAAACGATCGCGCATCTCCAACGGATCTAGCTGGCGGACATCGCGTAACGGGGTCTCATTTGCTGAGACATCGGCCGCGCTTATGGTGCCAAACGTCAGCGACTCCTGTGCAACTTCATCAATATTGAATGCTGCTTTCGTTGCAACCAAGTTGTGCTCAATATACGGAAGCTCTTTAGTGCTCACGTTTGGCTGAACGGAAAAGCGCTGAATTACTGCTGGATAGATAGTTCCGGCAACTACTGCGACCAGCATCCACATCAATGTTGCAAGGACTGGAATTCTCCAACCCTTTTGTCGAACATTCCACAAGAACAACGCCGCGACTGCGAACGACACCAAGATCATCAAGTTGGTCGCTGGCAATTGAGCATTCACGTCGGTATACGTGGCCCCTTGAACAACACCGCGATTTGAATTAGTGAGTGAAAAACGCGATAGCCAATAGCTTGCAGCCCTAATGATGGCAAGGCCTGCAAACAGCACCGATAAATGTGCTTTCGCCTGTGGCGTTACTTTGCGACCTTGCACCTGCAAACGAATTCCACCATTGAGATAGTGAATCGCTGCGGTGACAATGGTGATGAGCACAAGTGCGCCAAACAACCAATTGACAACAAACTCGGCAAATGGCAATCGGAATACATAGAAACTGATGTCCAAATTGAACAATGGTTCTTTAACTCCAAAGGATTGGTGGTTCCTAAATAACAACCACTCTTGCCACTGCGTCATTGCAGGCAGCCCGACCATGAGCCCTAGTACTACTGAAATCACAGTTCTGACGATCCATTGCTTACCGCCAACTAATTGTCGATAACCAGCAAGTGCTTTTTCTTCTGGAGATGGTGCAATTGACTCTGGTGCGATTCGATCAGCAAGCCAACCGTTAATCATCATCAGGACAGCAAAGGCCACTACAAACACCAAACCCAACAAAGCCTTTACGCCTAGCGTCCCCCAAAACACATCAGTACGGTCAAGCGTGCCGAACCACAAGGCGTCAACATAAAAACCTGAAATGCTCCTCGCAGAAAGAAACAAGACAACAAGCAACCCAATTGCTGCTGTCGCAACTATGCGACCACGGCCTGGACGCTTTAAGCGAAATCCGCCTTGAGGGTTACGGGGACGACGTGGAGGTAAGTCTGAAGGGTTGCGCACGCAGAGGAGATTAGTCGCCTATTGGCGCGACAAGGCATCGGCATCCAGCGTGTGCTGTTGGATGAACATGCCCCGTTGGGAATTCGCTACCGAGGTCTGTTGACCCTGCCAACGAATTGTCTTCAGCATCGGCACAACTTGGTCCATTTGGGTCGACCATCCAACACACTGGTGTTCCTTGGTCTAACACCAAATATGCACCACGGCTATAGGCCATGCGGGCGATATCTGAAACTTGTTGCTCAACTCGCTGCATTTTCATCTCGCGATACACGCTGCGAATGAGATTCGACATTTCGTCTTTGTCGCCATTGCTTTGTTCTACTGCACGCTGAATCTTCTCGCGTAACGGCCGAATTGTTGATTCGTCCATTGTTCGTGAAACAACTTGCATCACTGCACTGCGAGTAACACGCTTGCGCAAGTCTGCTTTCAAGCTCTTAGACAAACTTTGTGCACCGGCCATCGCAGCTGAAATCACGTCTTCAGAAAGCGCTTCCACGTACATCTGTAAATGTTCGTCAGTCGAAGGCAAAACTTTTTCTAGGGCAACAACCGATTTCTTCCCTTGCAGATAGGTAAGCATTGAGTTCTCTTCGTCAGCCAGAACACGCTTCATTTTTCGAGTAATCAGCACCATGATCGGTTCAAGAACTTCGTCGCGATGGTCAAAAACGCCTTGATCAACCTTGGGAACAACCACTTTGGGCTTGGTGGTTCGCGCGACCTCTGCAGTATTTGTCTGCTTGAGGCGAGCAAACAGATCATCTACTGATTTCTTCTGTGGCGATGATACAACTGGCTCTTTCTTTGCTTCAACAGGTTCTACGGCTGCAACAGGTGGCTCACCCACTTCGTGCACTGCCTGAGGAGCCTCGACTTCTTTACGCTTTTTACCAAACAATTGCACCACTTCAGCGATGTGCTCTTGTGCTGGTGGCTCTGAGGACGGATGTTCAGACATCCCAGCAGGTGCCTCATGCATTGCGACAACTGTGGTATCCGGAGCCCCTTCAATTACTTCTTCAACTTCTGTAACTTCCACAACCTCGACTGATTCAGCAGTCACACCAGTCTCAACGCTTATTGAATCAATGGATTCAGCAATTACACCAACTACCTTTTCGCCCTCAATTGACTCTGAAGATTGTGGAATTGCATCTGGTTCTTTGGTGTAATCAAAGAAGATTGGGGCCGTTGCATCTACAGGAGTGTTAAGCCCACTGATTCGCGCAACTTCTTCAGACAATTCATCGAACTCTGTCAAATCACCTACGACATCATTGGCTGCAAGTCGTGCCCGATCGAATGCCGCCACCAAACGGTCTCGGTCATGAATGAGGTGCTCAATTTGCTCGCGTGCCAATTCGCGACGTCGTGCCAATTCGCTCAACACTTTTTCACGATACTCGCGAGCTTCGATAACCATTTCGCGACCCTGCTGTTTGGCAAGTTCAATTTCGGCCTCAACGTCTGCCACCGCATCGTTTCGCTGGCGTGAAGCTTCAATTTCAGCCTCTTGGCGAATTCGTGCGGCATCAGAACTTGCTTCGCGCACCAAACGCTCTGCTGTTTCTGCTGCACGCGCAATTTGCTGTTTTGCAGCCTCGCGAGCAGCGGTAAGTACTCGAGCAGTTTCCTCGCCGAGAAGTGCGGTCACCATTTCTTCATCCAATGCACCTGGCGCAGAAAGGCCGCGCGTTTGCATTGCGCGAAGTTCACTTTCTAAAAAGCGTTCGCGCTCCTGTAATCGTGCAAGTTCTGCGGAAACTCCACGCAACAAGTCACGAACTTCTTCTTGTTCAAATCCACGCCTAACTACGCTGAATTGCGCAGACCCAACGGCCGCCGGCGAGGACGGGTCGGGGCGTGAAAATGAAATTGCCATGCAAACAACAGTACGCCCCGCCTAGAGCGAGATTGTGGCATTCGTGAGCCCACTGCCACCAAGGGACTCAAGGACGGCAAGCGCCTCTTCAAGATTTTCAACAAGCACGAGCTTGACATCTGAACCGAGCGCTGCTCGCGCAGCCGCTAACTCTTCTGCAGATTGTGATTTTGGAACCAGAAACACCTTCGCCCCAGCAGCTT
>BJFW01000078.1 GCA_014190095.1 Actinomycetes bacterium
CTTGCACTTGCAATGACCGTTGTTGCCACATTGGTGCTTGGTATTTTGCCTGGCGTAGCAACACACTTCGGAGACATTGCTCGTATCGCCGGTGCCTTCGGCGGCTGAGTCGATTACTGCTGCCATATCGGCAGCAGGTGGTGCTATTTCATTTGAGCAATACATGGGCCTCGCCTTGTATGGCAATGGTGGCTTTTATCAAGACGGTGGCAAGGCGGGTAGACGAGGGGATTTCATCACCTCACCCGAAGTTGGGCCGCTGTTTGCAGCGGTAGTTGCTCGTTATCTAGATAACTATTGGAATGAATTGGGCTGCCCGGATTCATTCGATGTTGTTGAAGTTGGTGCTGGGCCAGGAACGCTGGCGCGAGGAATTTTCGATGCGCAGCCAAAATGCCTGTCGGTAATGAAATACGTCGCGGTTGAGATTTCTGAATCCCAGCGCGCGATGCATCCCGATTTCGTTGAATCGGCTGCATCGTTTCCAGATAGAAGTCTCCAGGGTGTAGTTCTTGCAAATGAGTTGCTTGACAATTTGCCGTTCAAGCTATTTGTCTACGACGGTACATGGAAAGAAGCCTTTGTGGCTCTAGGTGATGGTGGCAAGTTCGTTGAAGTGTTGCGACACGTTGAGGAAGTTCCTGAAGTTCTACCGAAATCTGCGCTACTCGGATCTCGTGCACCAATTCAGATTGCTGCTTCACGATGGATGCTTGATGTAACCCAGAATTTGAGTAGAGGGAAAGTGTTGGTCTTTGACTACTGCAGTGAATCAACACGTGAAATCGCTGTGTCACCGTGGCGTGAGTGGTTGCGAACATACAAAGATCACGAGCGCGGGGTGCATTATTTGCTTGATCCCGGAAGCCAAGACATTACGTCGCAAGTGATGGTTGACCAATTGTCGAACTCCGTTCCGGGTTTAACGGTTATTTCTCAGTCTGATTGGCTACAGAAATGGGGAATAAATCAACTCGTATTTGAGGGCAATAAATATTGGGAGGAACATAAGTCCGCCCCAGACATGTATGCACTGAAAATGCGCAGCCGTGCAAACGAATTACAGGCACTTACAAGCCAGGATGGCCTTGGTGCCTTTAGCGTGTTGGAATTTAATCTGTAGTTTTCTGTTTTTCGGGCAAGCTGGTGAGCCAAGCACCAGCAATCACAATCAGCATTCCAATAACTGAAATCCAGAGAATTGGTTCGTTATTGAAAACCTTGCCTAAAACTGTGCCAACAATTGGGGTGAAGTAAGTCGGGATCATGCTGCGCACGGCACCTGTTCTTTTTGAAAGCAGTGCAAATAGCACGAATGCAAAACCGGTTCCAAGTACACCAAGTAATGCGAGCGCGCTGAGGGCGGGCCATGAAAAAGTGGAGTGTGTTGCTCCCCAGATTCCCAGTGGCAATGAAATAACACATGCCACTAGTTCTACATGCAACATCAATGTTGCGGGGCTGTAGGTGGATTGCAGCGGGCGTGCAATGTTGATGGCAACGGCATAAGAGAGAAGTGCGACAAGCAGAAGAACAATTCCCCGGGCATCTGCTGTTGAACCATCACTGATTGAGGGAATGGCAATGAGGGCTATTCCGCTGAACCCAACAAGCACGGCAACAATTCTGCGCGGGCTTGGCATTGCTTGAACCCAGATTGCAGTAACGAGAGTGACCACAACTGGTAATCCACCATTCATCATCCCTGTAATCGCGCTTGACACCGTTTCCTCGGCTAACGGATAGAGGAAGAATGGAAATGCCATCCACACGAATCCAAGGATCAGTAGTCGTGGCCAATGTTCTCTTGCGACTTTCTTTCGGGCACCTGGAATTAAAAGCAATGCAGCTGCACCAAATGCTGTGCGTCCAAGAGGGATAAGCGCGGAATCAAAATCTCGGATTGCAATTTTGATGAGAAGAAATGAAGACCCCCAAGTGAGAGCCATGCCAATAGAAAGGAGCCAATCAAGTGAAGTAAAAGATGCTTGGGTATCTGCTGTATTGGCTGATTTCATGACGGGCACTAGTCTCGCATCTATCGCTAGTGGCATGAAATACACAGGAGTGGCACCCAGATGAATGAGGATTTGAACGGAATTGAAGCGCTCGCATATGAGCTTCGCAAATTTCCACCTTCTCTCGAATTTGTAGCCAATGCGCTTGTTTCGGACGAATCGCTGTACGACGAGGCCGCTGCAAATCATGAAAAGTTCTGGGAGCGTCAGGCGCGAGAACTAGTGGACTGGAACGAGCCATGGACAAAGGTGTGCGAATGGGACTTGCCTTACTCCGAGTGGTTTGTTGGCGGAAAGTTGAACGTTTCTTTCAACTGCCTCGACCGACATGTGCTTGCCGGTAAAGGAAATAAAGTCGCCTTCTTTTGGGAAGGTGAGCCAGGCGATACTCGGGTAGTTACGTATTCAGAACTGCTTGATGAAGTTCAGAAATTCGCAAACGTGTTGAAGTCTTTAGGCGTAGAAAAGGGTGACAGAGTAAATATTTATTTGCCCATGATTCCTGAAGCGGCAGTCGCAATGTTGGCATGCGCACGAATTGGTGCTGCTCACAGCGTGGTCTTCGGTGGTTTTTCTTCGCAAGCACTTGCGGACCGGATTAACGATGCTGAAGCGAAAGTTTTGATTACAGCAGATGGCGGCTGGCGCAGAGGTGAAGTTTTTCCGTTGAAGTCACAGGCAGATGATGCAGTGAAGCTCACGAGCACTATTGAACACGTGGTGGTGGTGAAGCGCGGTGGAAACGATGTTGAAATGCAGGAAGGTCGTGATCACTGGTATCACGAGATCATGGAAACTGCTAGTGCCGTTTGCCCTGCAGAACCGATGGACTCAGAGCAATTGCTCTTTTTGCTGTATACCTCGGGAACAACGGGGAAGCCAAAAGGCATTATGCACACCACGGGCGGGTACCTTACACATGTTGCCTACACCTTTAAATACGTGTTTGACCACAAACCAGAGACTGACATTTTTTGGTGTACTGCTGATGTTGGTTGGGTAACCGGACACAGTTATATCGTGTATGGCCCGCTCGCCAACGGCGCAACGCAGGTGATGTATGAAGGCGTTCCTAACTTTCCTGGTACTGACCGCATGTGGTCAATTATTGAAAAGTACAGAGCAACAATTTTCTATACAGCGCCGACTGCAATTCGTACTTATATGAAATGGGGAACGCAGGAACCAGCAAAGCACGATTTATCGTCGCTTCGTTTGATGGGAAGTGTGGGAGAGCCAATTAACCCCGAAGCGTGGATGTGGTATCACGAACATATTGGTGGAGGAAAGTGCCCAATCGTTGATACCTGGTGGCAAACCGAAACTGGCGGCATCATGATTGCTCCGCTTCCAGGCGTAACAGTGACAAAGCCTGGCTCTGCAACTCGACCACTGCCAGGAGTTGGTGCCGAGCTTGTTGATGAACTGGGTCGGTCGGTAACGAAAGGCGGCGGCTATTTAACGCTTACTAAACCGTGGCCGGGCATGTTACGTGGCATTTGGGGAGATCAAAATCGGTATCGAGAAACGTATTGGAGCCGCTTTAGCGATCGTTACTTTGCGGGAGACGGAGCAAAACTTGATGATGAAGGTTACCTGTGGTTACTTGGCCGTGTTGATGATGTCATGAATGTTTCAGGGCATCGCATAAGTACGACAGAAGTTGAATCTGCGCTCGTGTCACATCCATCTGTAGCTGAAGCTGCAGTTGTCGGTGCAAGTGATGCAACAACAGGGCAGGCGATTATCGCCTATGTGACTCTGCGGGGTGGTTTAGAAGTAGACGAGAAGGTGCTGCGGGATCACGTTGCACAGGAAATAGGTGCGATCGCAAAACCGAAAACCATTTATTTCACTCCAGATTTGCCAAAGACGAGAAGTGGCAAAATTATGCGACGACTGTTGCGCGATGTTGCAGAAGGTCGCAACTTAGGTGACACCACAACTCTTGCCGATGCTTCGGTGGTGAATGAACTCCAACGACGCGCTGTCGAAACACCGACTGAGGATTAGGGTTTACTGGTGGAAAACAATGCAAATCAAACTGCTGCTAATCAGATCGTTGAACATGATCGATTGACTTACGGTGATCAATTCAGGCCCAAAGGATGGTATTGGCACTCATTTGGATCGCGATTTGCTGGCCCAAGAATATTGAAGTTGCCGGCAATTGTGCGTGCACCAATTTTTCTTCTTCGGAATCTCCGCTTTTATCGACTTCCACGTCGTATTCCGTTTACATTTGATGCGGACGGAATGGCAACTTCTGCAATTCCAAGTTTTCTGAATCGATCAGAGTTCGTTAGTGCATATTTTCGAATGAGAGTCGCATCTCGAGCAGTTGTAGATCCAGGATTGCAATGGCGTGTCCATCAGGCAATGTGGTGCGCGGCAAACTGCATGAAAATTGATGGTGACTTTGTTGAGTGTGGAACAGGAAAAGGACTAATGATGTCTGCTGTTCTTGATTCGCTACCTAATTGGAATACCTCAGTAAAGCGCTTACTTCTGTTTGACACATTCAGTCCGTTCGGAATTGATCCTTCAAGTGGGAGGAATTTAGAAGAACATGGCATACGTGGAACCTACGCCTCAAATATTGAAGAGGTGGCTCAAAACTTTTCTGAATGGCAAAGAGTTGAGCTGATACAAGGATTTCTTCCTGAAACGCTCGCTCAAGGAAAAATAGAAAAGATCGCATTTCTTCATGTTGACCTTAACCACGCACCTGCGGAGATCGCAGTGGTGCGTGCACTGTGGCCAAGTATTCAACGTGGAGGCATCATGCTGTTGGATGATTATGCTCAAGTACAGCAACAAAACGATGCAATGAATCAACTAGCACAAGATCTCTCGTTTGAAATTCTGACAACTGCAAGTGGCCAGGGAATTGTCGTAAAGTCCTAGTTTTATGACTGATCTCAGTGAATTAACTCTAGTAATCCCTGCGTATAACAGACCTGCCTATCTTCAGCGACAAATTGACTATTGGGCTGGATCAGGCGTGCAGTTGTGCGTTCTTGATGGCTCAAAGGAAAAGGCCCCAGATTCAGTAATTGCGCAAATGGGTGAAAATG
>BJFW01000079.1:0-3029 GCA_014190095.1 Actinomycetes bacterium
TCGAATTCCCAATTCATAAATCTGCTTGAATGCAGGAGCAGCAACAGTAAGGGCAATTGCCGAGCCAAGCGCTGTACCAATTTGGCGAGTGGTGGTGTTAAGCGCTGATCCCATTGCGAATTCTGATGGTGGCAAGAAGGCAGTCGCGGAACTAGACAGTGTGGAAATGGACAAACCCACGCCGATGCCCGTCACCAACATCCACGGCAAATAATGAGCAACGTATTCGGGGTCTGTCGTCATGAAGGCTGCCAACATAAAAGTGCCAAAACTGAGCATTAAAGCGCCAACGAACAACACACGTGCGTGCCCAAGTTTTGTTGCATATTTGCCTGCAAACGGGGCAACAAGTGCCGCCATTGCTGGACCTGGGAATGTTGCAAGACCAGAGCGCACCACGCTGTAATCCCAAACCTCTTGCAACCATGTGGTGTTGAGAAGCCACATTCCAATAAACCCAACGCTGAATAATACTCCTGACAGGTTTGACGCAACCACAAATGGAAGTTTGAACAGCGATAGATCAAGAAGTGGACTTTCCACAAACTGACAGCGTCTGATAAATCCACCAACCAAAATCAAACCGATTGCGAGAGCAATGCCAGACCGAACGTCAACAAAGCCCCACTCTTCACTTTGTGAAATCGCTAGCACGACAAGTGCTACACCTGAAAATCCAAACAGCACGCTTGGATAGTCAACTTTGCGTTGAGCATTTTCATCTTTGCTCTCGCGCAGAATTTTCCTGCCCATCAGCACGGTGAAGATACAGAACGGAACGTTGATGAAAAACAGTGATCTCCAGCCCCACCAATCCACAAGCACGCCACCTGCAGATGGCCCAATGGCTGCTGCGAGTCCACCGACAGATCCCCAAATAGCAATTGCTTGGGTTCGCTTTTCTACAGGAAACTCTGGCAGAACCAATGCAATTGACGCCGGAGTGAGTTGTGCTCCGCCAATTGCCTGAATGACTCGCGCAAGTACCAGCATCCACGCCGTCGGAGCAAAACCACACAACACCGAACCAATACTGAAAATGGTGAGGCCACGCAAGAATGCGCGCTTGCGTCCGAACACATCAGCGAATCGGCCAGCAGTCAGCAAACCTGCGGCATAGGCAATTGAATACGCAGAGAACACCCACGCCAAAACGTTTGCTTGATCATGGCCGAAAGTGTCTTCAATTTCTCCACGAGCAACAACCACAATGCTCAAGTCGAGTGAAACAAGAAACGTGGCAATCGCCGTCAAACTTAAAACACGGTATGCGCGAGACATTTTTGCCATGTCCCACAGTACCCCTATGGCTATTGCGCGATCGTGCTGAAGTCTTCCGAGCGAGGCAATGAAAGTATTGCTTTCATCAGGTTTTCGGGTGGAGCGATCATTTTACGTGTGGCTAGATCGAAGAAGGCCACCAAACTCGAAATCTTGCACGCCAGTTTTCCATTGGCCTTAATGAATTGATTACGAAAAATGAATCTCGTGTTGTCTTCGCTGATGCCAGCAAGTTCGTTCGTCACTGTGAGGTCTTCAGCAAGACGAACTTCACGCTTGTATTCAATTTCATCCTTTAACACAACTGGACCAAGTCCAGCACCAAAGAATTCCGTCAACGTGTAACCATTGGCATTGAAGAATTCCATGCGTGAATTTGCAGAGATATCGAGGTATGCAACATTGCGCATGTGCCCGTTGGAATCAATTTCTCCCCAGCGGGAGCGGATCTGAATTTCAGAGCGATCGTCGGTTGCCATGAACTGAAATGTTAGATCAACCACTAACTAACCCCGGTCAGAAAGGTCATATTCCGCGATGGCGTATGGATGATTAATGTCAAACCGCGTAAGCGGCTGGGGATTCTCTACCCGACCGATCGGGCGTACTTGTGTTCCCACCGAACCTGTTCGGTCGTCTCCAAGTGTCTGGCGATAGTGATTCGCCGCTGCAGTAAGTGATGCAACTACAGCTGGGAATTGGTCATACACATTTGTCGATTCTGAAACGTCGCCAACAATGTCATACAACTCATACACATTTTCTTTGCCTTTACCAAAATGCAATTTGTATTGACGATTGCGAATCGCTTCCAACCCATTTGCTCGGTAATACACAAAGTGTTCGTGTTGTGACTGTGCTTGTGCATCAAACCACACTGCTCGTGCATCCAAACCATCAATAATGCGGTCTTGAGGAATTTGTGCTCCACAGATATTTGCCAACGTTGGATAAAAGTCCATGGCCGTCAGTAGCTCATCGCACACTCTGCCAGCTTCTACTTTGCCTTTCCAACGGACCATCGCAGGCACACGCTGTCCGCCTTCCCATGTCGTTCCTTTTGCGCCACGTAATGGCAAATTGCTCCCACCAATTAATTCCTGACGTCCGCCAAACGGAGGAATAACGTTTCCGAGCGATCCGTTGTCACTGGTAAAGATCACGATGGTATTTTCGTCAAGGCCAAGTGACTGCAGTTCATCCATAATGACCGACGTTGCCCAATCGATGGACTCCACTGCTGCACCGTACGAACCATTTCCAGATTTATCTAGGAATTCCTGTTTTACATAAATCGGTAAGTGCACATACATATGCGCAAGATAGAGAAAGAATGGCTTCGGAGAATCGGCGCGAATGAAATTAATTGCTTCTTGCACATAGCGCTCAGTCAGTAATGACTGATCAGGCTGCTGTTCAATTACTTTCTCATCACTCAGTAAAGGCAAAGGTGGATACACAGCCCAATCGGGAGTATTTGCCTGGCGACCCATGTCGTTGCTGTACGGCAATCCAAAGTAATTATCGAAGCCGTGATTCGTTGGCAGAAACCCTGGCTGATCGCCACAGTGCCACTTGCCAATCATCTGAGTTCGATATCCAGCATCAGACAACACCTTGGCAATACTGATTTCTGAAGGTGGTAGTCCTAACCCTTGCCCTGGGAACAACACATGCCAACCATCAAATTCACCGAAGCTGATACGCGGTGGATAGCAACCAGTAAGCAGCGCTGCGCGAGAAGGAGA
>BJFW01000079.1:3728-5080 GCA_014190095.1 Actinomycetes bacterium
TTGGCCAACGCTCGTCCACCATTACAGCCGCTGTACCAACCCATCAGTACCGCTGGAACTTCATCAATCCATTCCGACATCACCACTGCGCTGCCAGCAACAATGACCACAATGGTTCGCGGTTGTACCCGAGCAATAGAACTGATCAGTTGAACATCGACTTCCATTAGGCGTAGTGACTCACGGTCTCCACCGATCGAAAACGTGCCATTACGGGACTTAATCCGCAGTTCGTCTGGTGCGTAATGATGATTTTCATGCATGTACTTTTCGTATTCACGCGCTAACTCTGGGTCGTCCTGCCGTGGAATGAGTGAAAGCAATGGGGCTGTGTCTTCGGAATCGCCGATGAACTCGCCTTCCTCTTCCTTCGTGTAGCCAACAACGATGATGGCCACATCGGACTGTTTTGCTTGCTTAACTTGGGCAGCGAGCGTCTCCTCCGAATTGTGCACCACATTGCAATCGGCAAAGTGCTCTGTTATTCCCTGTAGTGGAGTAACAACGTTTGGTGCCATCACGTCACTACTTCCGCCGTCGCCAATGTTGCGAACTCCCGCAAGTCGCCCGAACACACCGATCGTGGACCCAGCAGCAAGGTTCAGGGGAAGAAGCGCAGCACCATTTACTGTTTCATTTTTCAACAGCACCATCGACTTTTCTGCAACTTCTTGACTCAGTACAAGATGCTCATCGCACATCACTACCGAGCGATCACTCACGGGCAGTTTCCCGACGTTGAACTTCAACATGGTGGTTAAGGTGCGCGCTACGGCACTTCCAACAAGTTCTTCAGTAATCAGTCCTTCTGAAAGTGCTGAAACTATCGGTGCATTCCGAATCATGCGATATGGCATCTCGACATCGAGGCCGGCTTGCAAACTCTTCACACCATCGCGTAGTCCGAATATCCAGTCCGAAATAACAAAGCCCGTAAACCCCCATTCATCTCGCAAAATATCGGAAATCAATGCGGTGTTCTCACCACACCATTCCCCGTTCACTGAGTTGTACGCAGTCATTACACAAGCAACGCCTTCGTCAACAATGCGCTTGAAATGAGGGAGATACACCTCGTGCAACGCGCGTTCGTCAATACTTACGTCAACACCAAACCTGGCGTTTTCCATGGAGTTCAACGCGAAATGTTTCAGTGTTGCCATGACATGGCGCTGAGCCCCACGAGTCAGGCTTGCACCCATTTCACCAACATGGTGAGGGTCTTCACCGTACGTTTCCTGGGCACGTCCCCACGCTGGATGACGCAACAAGTTGACACAAATTCCGCCGTACAAATCTGCGCCAATCGCTCGCAATTCCTTACCAATGGCATCGCCAACACGTACTTCTAA
>BJFW01000080.1 GCA_014190095.1 Actinomycetes bacterium
GGGTAATTAAGCGGAATACCCTGCGGCAACAACTGCATCTTTCACAGCTTGTAGGTCAAGTGTCGGGTCGGATTCAATCTCGGCAATTCCCTCAGCCAGCTTCACATTGACGCTGTTTACACCAGCAACTTTGGAGATCGCTTCAGTTACGTGGCGCACACAGTGTCCGCACGTCATTCCAGAAACTGGTAATTGTGTTTGAGTCATGCGCTAAGAGTACCTATTCCTACGGGCCAGGAGTCACCAACGCGGCGTAGCCAAAGGCAAGCGAAGTAGCGATTGCCAACCAGAGTTGGTAGGGCAGAAAAGCAAAGCCCAGCGCGGGGGACACTCGAAATGCGATGACAAGAAGTGGAATTGTCAATATTGTCGCAAATACGAGTGCAAACCCAGATGCAAGAATTGAGTGCGGTACATAGAACAGCCAAGCCCAAGTAAGTGCAGCAGCGACGCTCAATGTAAGCGATAACAACCAAACCACATGATTGATGCCTGAGAGACGATCAGCAACCATCCAAGTTGCAACGATAAGCATCCCAAAGTTATACGGCCAGATAATTCCAAATACACCGCTCGGTGGTTGCCAAGCGGGGCGAGTAAGAGAGCGATACCACTCAGCATCGGTGGCAACCCAGCGCCCAGAGCCAATTACGTAGACAGCAACAATAATTGTCCCAAGTACTCCGACAAGATTTCGACTCATGTTCAAGTGTTGCACGCAGCAGTCAGGTGTTGCGGTGATTAGTCAAAACCAATAAATGAGGCAACCTTGTCGTTTGGCGAGCGACGTGATTTCACATCATTCGCCACAAATGAATGGTCGGGGTAGCCCATGGCTACACACGTCATGATCACTTGATCTTCGGGAATGTTGGCATTTTCTCGCACCACAGAGGACTGCATGATTCCTTGGCCATTGATCACTGAACCGATTCCCTTCGACCACGCTGCAAGCACAAGACCATAGGTTGCAGCACCGCAATCAAAGTGGGCAATGGTGTCATCTGCGAGTGCTTTGTCAACCGTGATCACAATGGAAACAGGTGCATCAAATTGTCGAAAGCCACGCATGACCCAGTCCATACGTCGCTCTTTATCGTCGCGTGCAATTCCCATTGCTTCAAATAGTTGAACGGCTATCTCAACTTGCCTTTCGCGATGCGGACCTTCGTATCCGTGATTCAACTTGATCTCACGATCGACAGAAGAGCCAGCCATCATCTTTTCGGTGTTCCCTTTGCGAATTCGTTCAAGTGGCTCGCCAGTCAGCACATGAAAATGCCAAGGCTGAGTGTTCATTGACGATGGCGCTTGTTTGGCAATGTGAATGATTTCTTCAAGAATCTCACGAGGAATGGGATCAGATTTGTATCCGCGGATACTTCTGCGAGCCTGGGCGATCTCTTCGTAATTCATCTAACGAGCCTAGGAGTATTGGTATTTATCAAACGAACTAGAGTTTTGCCATGACTGAATTAATTCCTCAACGACTTATTGATGGCATGCGTGGTGTTCGATACGGCGAAGTGCTCGCGGTGTTTTTGCGAGACACCGGCCTGGAGGCAGAGGTGTATGGCACTCAAATGTTGAACGATTGCCCGCAAGAGTTGTGGGAAACGCTAGATGCGGACGCCATTGCAAAAGATATGGGTGCTGTATTTGCAAAGTTAAATGGTCCGCGTTACTGGTTACTTGATGGATTGGGTTCAAAGGTTGCTGTGGTAGACCCAGTGTTTAAAGAATTCAATGGCATTCAAATGCGACGCATTGCGACCATTCCATTGGGTGCAGATTTTGCAGCCGGTGCTTATGTGGTGCGCAATGTAAATCGTGGCGCAGTGTTCTTTTGGGATGCGGGGAAGCCTATTTATGAATTAGTCGACCCCGATGGCCGTCCCTTTGTCATGCAGGCGCGTTGCATAGGTGTTGACCTAGGTATGACGGAAGATTCGTTGGCAACCCTTGGCGAGCGCCTTGCGCTTCCCGATGGCTGGTCGTATCGCGCACGGGTGTTGGATGCTGAATTAGTTGTTGACACCAGCGCAACGTTGGCCACGGTGGTGCAAGACGAATTTGAAAACACGTACACCTTGCCGTATTAGGAACTAAAACGACAGGGTGTTGCTCGTCCCTTAGGACAGCATAGAAACGACGGCGCGAACTGCGGCAAGGTTCCGTTCAACATGCGAGATCGTCACTTTGGCTGGAAGTTCAACAACGAAAGCCGTAGCACCGGGAACCGTCTGCGCGTGGAACGTCGTCGCTGTACCAACGCATACCCCACGGCATGGAGCCGACACCAATGGGTAGCCAGTGACCGTCGCAAACTTCCGCATGATCAAGATGTCTCCGAGTGGGTGCGGATCTACCATCGGACCAACTTGGTGGAACCATATTGAGAGCACAGGTCGGTACGTGCGAATGAAACTAACAATCGCCTGCGTCTCCGGTTCCGAACCTGCCGACACGCCAGAGAAGTTCAGGCCACGCGGAGTGCGCTGCCAATCCGACGTCGGAAAGTTCCGATTCAAATCAACGCCACGTGAGTTGGCTCGCGTATGACGATTCGCTCCATCCGGACTCACGACACGAATAATCCAGACATCGGCCTTTGAGCCGTTCGCGACAATGTCGCGACGAATGCGGTTCAGCACTGGGTTAGAACCTTTTTCATCACCATGGATAAGTCCGGTGAGCAACACCACTGGACCGCCGCGGGTACCGAGACGTTCAGCGATGATTGGACGGCCACCGACGCTACGGCCGATTTCCACCTGGGTCTGCACGGTCGGATTGGTTGTTGCGCGGACTACCTGCGGCGTATTCAGACTCACGAGTAGGGCGAGGGCGAGAATAATCCGGATGAGGTTGAACTGGGCGAGAGGAGAATGTCGAGCGATACCCGAAATGTACCTCATGTCGCCGGTGGGCCGTACGCCGCGTGAACAAAGGAAACTCGAACAACAACTCTTTAATTGAGTGTGTGAGTTTGGGTGGCGGTGGGTTAAATCGCTAGAACGACAGGATGTTGCCGATTTCAGGCGACATTTTTCCGGCAACGAGTTGCGAGTAAGTATCGCTCACTGAATCTGTACCGTGCAGGTGCTCAATGCGTAGCCACTGTTTTGAACCTTCAATAAATGTGGTGAGTGCAGATTCGAGTCGATTGTTGAGTTCCTCGCGGCCCCATTCTTTACTGCGCTTGGAAATTTGGCTCGGGGCAAAGAAGAACTGTGGTTTTGGCCCCGGTGTATCCACACGGTGACCGGTTTGATCCCAGTGCGTTGCGCCAATGCTGCAGGAATACTTCATTGACTCACCAAAGTGCGTGTGAACAGAAGAGACAATCTCGGGATTTCCTGCCATGTCAACGATCACCGTTTGAATTGCGGGATCAAGCGAAGTGATATCGCTATAGGTGACAACGTCGTGGTATTCGCCCACGCTGTTTACAAAGTCAACGTTTGCGTCCGAGGTAAGCCCGACGACGCGCATTGTGGAATGAGCCCGCAAACAATGGGCGAGAGCGATTGAGGTTTTGCTGGATGCACTGGTGATCAGCACTTGTGCAGCGTCAAAAAAGTTCTGCTCATGTAAAAAGTCTTCTGCGAGAAATGACGTCATGAACAGTCCACGGAATAGGAGAATGGCGTTGTCGTTTTCGCCTGCTGTATCAGCAACACGGTCAAAGGCGCGATATGCCATGGCGTGTTTTTCTCGATGCGTTCCTGCATCAATAAATCCGCTGCTGGAAGATTGTGCTTGCACAATGTGTTCACTGCCAACGGGGAAGAAACCGAAGTATCGGCCACCCACCGCAATGTCTGGGTTCGCCGATTCACTGACAATTCCGTATCCCATTGCAGGCAATCTGCCCCAGCCATCTTCGGCAGGAAAGAATCCCCAATAATCCAAGAAGTCGCCGCTCAGGGCATAACTAATGTTGTTCGAAGTAAGTGCAAATCGATCAAGCGTTAAACGCACATCACCTGCAGCAAGTACAACAGGTTCAGTGGTGTGCATTCGAAAGTTTCGAATGTTTGAGCGGGCAATTTCGAGGTAAGTCACCTCGCCATTATTGCCTTAGGGGATGAGCAAAACGCGACCGAAGGCCTTATCAATCACCACGTCGAGTTCATTCTTGGCAATACGGCGAAGTGTTCCTGAAATACAAAAGACCCGCCCTTTCGGGCGGGTCTTTCAACTTCAATAAAGAAAGAGAATTACTTCTTCTTCTTTTTTGCAACTTTCTTAGGAGCAGCCTTTTTCGGTGCTGGCTTCTTAGGAGCGGCAGCCTTTTTCGGTGCTGGCTTTGGTGCTGGCGCCGCTGGCTTTGTGTTCAACTTCGGGGCTGGAGAAACACCAAGTGCGATGTCCTTGAAACCCTTCAATGCGGTGATCTTTGCAACTGTCTTTGCCTTGATCTGGATCGTCTCACCAGTGGCCGGGTTACGACCTTGGCGTGCTGGACGCTTGATCTTGGCGAACTTTGCAAAGCCCGAGATGTTCACGATTTCACCCTTGGCAACAGTTGCCAGGATTACGTCGATCGTTCCTTCGACAGTCGACGTTGCCGTCTTCTTGTCTACGCCAGTGTGAAGTGCTACTGCTTGGATGAGGTCACGTTTTTTCATAACCGAAAATGTATAGCAATTGTGTGGCTCGGTAGTGGATAGTGCCCGTTTTCAGGGCACTTTTGAATGGTCGGGCTAGCCTGACCGACATGGCCTCCCTTTTTGATTCTGTTCCGCTTTCTCGAGGACCTGCCCTCATCAATCGTTTTATGTTGTCCCCGCTCACCAATCATCAGAGCAACGCAGACGGCACCTTGTCTGATGGGGAGCATAAATGGCTTGAAATGCGGGCAAATGGTGGGTTTGGGCTGGTCATGACGTGTGCTTCACATGTGCAAAAGGTGGGCCAAGGGTTCCCAGGGCAGTTGGGTTGTTTTGGTGATCAACACATCGCTGGCCTTACTCGCATTGCCGACACCATTCGGGCCGCGGGAAAGGTGTCCTACGTTCAACTGCA
>BJFW01000081.1 GCA_014190095.1 Actinomycetes bacterium
ACGATTGCAAAGCCTGTTGCGAAAGTATCGAGATTGCCAAATATATTCAGCAATGCAGTGGCATCACCTTTAATAGTCACTGTTCCCGCACTGAGCTCATCGGCAAACGTTGTTGCTTGAGCAATGACTTCTAGTAACAATTCTCGGGAAATTGTAATTGTTGCTGCCGCACTTTCTTCGTGACGACCTTGGGTGTAAAACATCGTTCGGTTTGACAAACCGAGAACCCAATGATGATCCAGAGTTCCCGCCATGTCGGTAAAGGTCCAATTCACGCAATGGGAAAGCCCGCCAATTTTTTCTGACATCACTCGCACTGACAATGTGTCAAAAACCTGCTCTATGGTCATCGCACGAATCAAACTGCGTGCTCGCACATGAGAAGATGTCGGTGGTGGCGGCCCTTTACGCAGCTCCTGAGCTCCCATCAAGTAGGCATTTCTAAAGGTCGATGACTCGGCCTGGTATCCCAATTGTTCCAATACATCAGCTTGCAGGTTTCGCGCATCGGTATTGGAAGGGTCTGCAAACACTGCATGGTTCACCACTTCAGCAACCCAGCGATACTCACCCGCTTCAAATGACTTGCGGGCCGAAGCCAACAGCGAGTCCATTCCACCTGCAAGTTCGACATATCGCTTTCCAACCTCGCTAGGTGGAAGTTTGTTGAGGTTCGCGGGGTTACCGTCATACCAACTGAGATATCGCTGGTACACCGCTTTCACGTTGTGCACTAAGTCGCCATAGAACCCACGAGTGTGTTCGTGTGCTTGAAACTCCTCTGGCAACTTGAGCATATTGGCAATTTCTAATGCAGTCATTCCATGGTTTGCATGGCGCATAGTCTGATCGTGCATCCACTTGTACAAGTCACGTTGCAAAATAAGGAACTCGCGAACATCGCTAGTTCCCCACGTTGGCCAGTTGTGTGAAGTGAACAGAATGTTTGTCTTTGCTGCGAACAATTCAATGCTCTCATTGATGTATTTAGACCAATTGAGCGCATTGCGTACAAGTGCTCCGCGAATTGGCACTAAGTTGTGCATGGTTTGCGAACAATTTTCTGCCATACACAACCAGCCGTGGTCTGGAAAAAAGAAATTCATTTCCGCAGGCGCTTCGGTCTCTGGCGTGAGTTGGAAGATCACTCGCACTCCATCAAGCACAAGTTCTTCACCCGTAAATGTGATGTCCGTTGTTGGCGCGAGCAAACCCGGAGGACCCATTGGCACACCGGTACCTAGACCACAGTCAACGTGACCGGTTGGTCCAGGCGGAAGCATCGGGCCGAATTGGTACGTCGCGCGTCTTCCCATCGCTGGGCCAGCGATGACGTTCTCGCCAACTGTTTCATGTAAGAAACCAATTGGCGCAACAATCTGGCAGCGCCCTGCATCAACATCTTCCTTTGTCGTTACACCAAGTACACCACCGAAGTGGTCGGCATGCGAATGTGTGAAGATCACCACCGTGGTTGGCAATTTTTCAACATGCTCATCCATCAGTTCAAGTGCCGCACGCGCAGTGTGCTCGCTGGTTAGCGGGTCAATAACCACCCAACCATTCGTTCCACGGATGAACGTGATATTTGAAATGTCATAGCCACGCACCTGCCACACACCATCGGCAACCTTGAATAATCCGTGATGAGCATTTAACGTTGCATGTCGCCACAGTTGAGGGTTCACCGTCTCAGGACATTCTCGACCATCGCGAAGGAACTCGTAATTGTCACTATTTCCGACGAAGCGGCCCTTTTCGTCAGTGATCAAACCGTTTTCGCGTTTGGCGATAAACCCCTTGCGCACTCGCTCAAGATCTGCAGGATCAAAGTCGCGATTTGCTGCGTTGCGATTATGCAATTTCGTATGGGTGGTTGCCAGCTTTGGTTGCTCGGGATGCACTTCTCAACCTTAGTTACTGCTCACTAACCTGAAGGCAGTGAAAAAAATTTTCGTTGCCCTCAGCGCAGTCTTGGTGTGGACAGCCATTCCTGCGGTATCGGCGAATGCGGTATCGATTGGACAGTCATGTGCAAAGACCACCCTCGGAACACGGGTATCCACTCGGATAAATAAAAAGCCAGTCATTGTGGTGTGTCGCATTAAGGCGGGTCGCAAGCAGTGGATACGCGCCGCCGTTCAGACAATTACGACGACCACAACGTCAACGTCAACTTCAACAACCACAACCACCACAACCGTTCCACAGCCGGTGGTCAACTACACCGATGTTGTTGACCCAAACGATCCAACTCTGCACACCATCACCATTGAAGGCATGCAACCTCGCACCTATTACCTCAATGTTCCATCCACATACTCTGCTGAAACATCAACGCCTCTGCTTCTGGCTCTACATAGTCGCACTACAACAGCAAAGACGATTTTTTCTGATTCTCAAATACTTTCATGGGCAGAAAGTATGAACTTCATCGTTGCGGGCCTTAATGGTGCAGTTTATGAAGGTGCGTCGTCTTGGAACGCCGGACTTTGCTGTGAAAATGCAACTACATATGCAGAGAATGACTTGCTCTTCGCATCAACGGTTATTGACTTCGTCTCCTCAAAGTACTCGGTAGATAAATCTCGCATTTGGGCGATGGGGCACTCCAATGGCGGAATGATGGCCTATCGCTTGGCTTGTGATCTTTCTGAGAAGATCACTGCGATAGCAGTTGTAACTGGCGCACTAATGGACCCGACCTGCAGTCCAACAAAACCCGTTTCTATCCTCCATATACACGGCAATCTTGACCCCACAATTTTGTTTCATGGTGGCGGAAAATTTGAAAATCCGAGTATTTTTCATTCAGTGCAGGACATGGCATACAGAAATTTGTGTTCGGGAAATCCAAAGGAGTCCTCAAATGCGAGTGAGGAACGGTACATCTGGGTCTGCACAAATGGTGTTGAGACACAACTGGTGAACTACCAAGACCAATCACATGCATGGGCAATTGGGTACACCGAAGAGTTATTGCGGTTCTTGTTTGCTCACCCTCGCAAATAATACGAGTGAGCAACAAGAGGAACTGGTTATTTAACAATTAGCGCAGTCACCATATAACGCATGCCTTCCGGGGTTTCTGCGTGGGTGAGAATGTGGCAATGCCAAGCCCACACACCAGCATCCTTCGGCGTATACACAACAGTCCAGCGCTCACCCGGTGCAACATTCAGCGTGTCTGCCCAGAACGGCGACTCCAGCACTTTGCCATCCTTTGCAACCACTAAACCAGAAGGCTGATGTAAATGCATCGGGTGGGTCATATTCCCTTCGTTGTAGTAATGCACGACCATGGATTCACCAACAGCAAGCGAATACGGCGAAGTTGCAGGGAACGATTTACCGTTTAGCGAAAGTCCAATCGTTCCACTGTCGTTCAAGACCATTACCACTTCCTGTTCAGCAACATTGTTGGCATCTTTGGTGCGACCACCAGCGGCCGTCATCGCCAAAGCTTTCCAGTCACCAATCAAGATCGCACCAGCAAGTCCGTTTGGAACCTGAACCTGTGCGTTGTGGTGAGAGTGATACATACCTACCGATGGTTCGGTTGCTGTCCACTCGTAGCTAAACGTTGCTCCAGGCTCGATTGGTTTCTGCGTGTACGGGTCAACGCCGTCCATGGCGTTAGGAACTCGCACACCATGAAGGTGCAGCGACGTCGACTCTGGTAGTTCGTTCTTCAAGACAATCCGAATCTTGTCGCCGACATTGGCGTGCATGACTGGCCCAGGAATCATCCCGTTGTATGACCATCCATCTACGAACTTGCCCGGTTCAACTTCCCATGGAATTACCTTGGCGGTGAGGCTGAATACTTTGAAGCCATCATCCGACATCGTGTACGGAAGTTCAGCGTTTCCGATTCCCGAAGTCTTTGCTGGGTACTTCATGGCAACGTCTTCCATCATTTTGTCCATCTGTTGCCACGAGACCGAGGAAGCCATTGGGTTTCCCGACGACGCCATCGTCATGTCCCCACCAGATTCAACGACACTCAATTTTCCAGTCATTCCTGCTGCACTGTGGCCTGCAACTTCACACAGGTATTCAACTTCGCCAACCTCTAAACCCTTTACTTCAAGAGTTGTGCTTTCGCCAGCCTTCAACATGGCGGTGCGGGCGTTAAGCGAAGGAATTGCGAAATTGTGGTCAACGGTTCCATTGTTTGTGACCGTAAATGTCACATCGCCAGCTGGCACCACACTTGGGTTAAAAGTGACCTTGAATTCGGACAGAGTTACTTCGACAACTGATGAGCCCGAAGCGCTGGCTGAACTTGAGTTTGTTGATTCGCTATTCATCGCCAGAACCGCAACAACTCCCAAAACGAGAGCAGAGACCGCGACCGCGATCATCATCATTCCAAGAATGGACTTTGCAAATATTGATTCACTTACGTTGTTGTCAGTGGAATCAGTTGACATATTGACCTCCGTTGGTACACCAAAACGGTACGCAATTGTGCTTTCAGGAAATCAACTATTCGAAATAAGGGTTGGTCAAAAAAATCAACAAAGCATGGAACTTTTGTGCGATGTGACAAAAGGCGGACTTTCGCATTGAAGACATTCTCTGAACACTTAGCACTGCCTAACAAGTTGTAGGTATGCCTAACTTCTACCTAGGCAACAAAAATTGAATGATCGAAAACGCTCTTGATAGAAAATCGCTGATTTTTCTTAACCACAGCATCAAGAACTTCTAGGCAATATTCTTGTCCATCTATTTCCAAAACTTGCATCTCTCCTATTGCAACAATCGCCAATGATTGCTCCATATTCTTACGATGTAAATGAATCGGCATAGCCCCGTCGCGCACCATCAAATTAAGCGCCCTCGTTGGACCATCAATTAGCTTTGCGTACACCTCATCGTCACCACGGAACTTTGTAATTGATCCTGGTTCGCATCGGTGTTCTACACCATTGATCG
>BJFW01000082.1 GCA_014190095.1 Actinomycetes bacterium
CGGGTTTCGCAGAATCTGGCGATGTTGAATTGCAAAACGAACTTGTGCGCCGTGCTGGCGAGCTGCCCATCCTCGGGCCGAACTGTTACGGATTCATCAATGCTTTAGACGGCATTGCACTGTGGCCAGACGAACATGGTTGCCTGCCTGTACTGCATGGCGTTGGAATCATTTCACAGAGTGGCAACGTAGGAATCAACCTCACAATGCAGCAGCGAGGGTTGAACATGGCCTACATGGTCACTGTGGGAAACCAGGCTGGCGGCGGTGTTGAAGATGCGCTGCAGTCTTTCATTGACGATGATCGCGTGACTGCAATTGGCATGTTTATCGAGGCCGTACGCGAACCAATTCGTTTCGCTCAACTTGCACAATTGTCGTACAACAAAGGCAAGCGCATCGTTGCATTGCAAACCGGAAAATCTGAAGCAGGCGCACTCATTGCCGCTTCGCACACCGCTTCGCTTGCAGGCAACCGTCAGGCGTACGCCGCGCTGTTTGAACGTTGCGCAGTTGCCACGGTAGAGACACCTTCCGAGTTAATCGAAACATTAAAAATGCTTGACAACGGTGGCGTACTCAGTGGCTACCGACTTGCTTCACTGTCATGTTCTGGTGGAGAAGCATCGCTCATTGCCGATATGTCGGAATTTACGAACTTAAAGTTTGAGCCATTCCCGCCAGACCAGACTGCACGCATTGAAGCAACGCTCACCGAGTTGGTGCACGTTGCCAACCCTTTCGATTACCACACGTTTATGTGGGGCGATAAGCCCGCCATGACCGCAACATTTAGCGAGACCATGCGCGGAGACCATGATGCGACGCTGTTATTGCTCGATGCACCACCACGCGAGGACCAAGATGCCAGTAGTTGGCTTGTTGCTGCCGAGGCATTTGCTGCAGCGGCCCATGCAACTGGTCGGCGCGCAGTATGTGTGGCAACCATGTCTGAGAATTTTTCGGAGAGCATGCGCAACTCCATCATGTCGCTAGGACTGAATGCAGCACAGGGACTACGCGAAACGCTGGTAGCCCTCGACCGCGCGGCTTGGCTGGGAACACATTCACCAATGCCACTGCCTGCTCCGGTTACATCACCCGGCGAAACAGCACTGGTTGATGAAGCAAACAGCAAAACCAGGCTTGCTTCATGGGGCTTTCCCGTACCGCAAGGTGCTCGATGCACCCGCGATTCGGTGGTTGCCGAGGCTCAGCGCATTGGCTTCCCCATCACTCTGAAAGGTCTTGGACTAGCTCATAAGAGCGAAGCAGGCGCTGTTGCCGTTGGCTTGCGCGACGCTGATCAACTCACTGCAGCGCTGAACGCAATGCCGTCTGAAATCGCCGAGTTTCTTGTGGAACAGACAGTCACCGGAATCGTTGCCGAAGTGCTCGTGAGCATTCGCAGATCTGCCCCCCTTGGCTGGCTCATCACCGTTGGCGCAGGCGGAGTGCTTACCGAACTCTGGAAAGACACACAGTGCCTACTTGCACCAGCAACTGCGCAAGACATACACATCGCATTACAGAAGTTGCGCATCGCTCCAATTCTGAATGGCTACCGCGGAAAGCCTGCCGCCAATATTGATTCGCTTGTGAGGGCAATACTCACGTTGCAACAGCATGTTGTTGGCTCAGCCCTTGCAGAAGTTGAGCTGAACCCCGTGCTCGTCACCACCACTTCTTCAGTCGCAGTAGATGCACTAATCATCGAGGAGAAATAACCCATGTCCGTTCACACCACCACTTCGCTTGATGGCAAGGTGCTTGAGATCACTCTCGACCGACCGAAGGCGAATGCAATCGACTCCGCCACCAGCCGCGAAATGAGCAATGCATTCGTCGCCTTCATGGCAGACCCGGTGCAACGCGTTGCAATTCTTACCGGCGGCGGAGAGAGGTTTTTTTCTGCAGGATGGGACTTGGGTAGTGCTGCAGATGGCGAGTCATTTGAATCGGATTACGGCGCAGGTGGTTTCGGTGGCTTCCCCGAACTACCAAACAGAACGAAACCAATCATCGTCGCCGTGAACGGAATGGCAGTTGGTGGTGGATTTGAAATTGCCATGTCTGCAGATTTCATTGTCGCTGCAGACCATGCACAATTCTTTCTTCCGGAAACACGCGTAGGCGTACTTCCCGATGCAGGTTCAATTCGCTTACCACGACTATTGCCACGTCAGTTGGCCAACGAAATCATCTTCGGTGGTCGTCGTTTAACAGCCGAAGAAGCAATGAGTTGGGGCATCGTGAACAAAATTGCACCGAGCGAAGAGTTGATGGACACAGCGCGAGCTCTGGCTGCCGAGATCTGCTTGTCTGCCCCACTCAGCGTTGCTGCGGTACTCGACATCATGCGTGTCACCGAAGACTTGAACATTGCGGATAGCTACGCCGCAACGCGCAAGAACGAGGCATACATTAAGGCCATTAATTCAGAGGATGCAATGGAAGGCCCAACTGCCTTTGCCGAAAAGCGCGACCCAGTGTGGAAAGGTAAATAACCCTTATTTCGCCTCTTTTTGGGCTTTCGACATGCACTCATCGAGCACATCGAGAAGTTCGATGCCTCGACTGTCTGCGTTTTCAGACTGAAATTCGCGCATTGCATACGAAAAACTGCCCTGCAAACTTGGCCACGCGCCATGCGTAGAGCCGCCGGCACCCGTATGACCAAATGCCAGATGATCCATTCCAAGGCGAGAAGGGTTTGGGTTGAGCTCGAACCCCACACCAAAACGCAACAGGCGACCTGACAACGGATCGTTACCCACCGAGCGCTGTCGACGTGCGATCTCTATGGTTTCAGGCTTCAACAGACGTACACCATCAAGCTCACCACCATTCACCAACATGGCATACAACCGCGACATGGCATACGCATTTGCAATTCCACCACCGCCAGGAAGTTCCGCCTTTGCGAACATAGAAGTTCCTCGCTCTGCAGGAATCATTCCGTATACATATTGCAAGCGAGGGTCCTCATCGTCGCCCGCCATTGCCGAGTAGTTGTAATTCGCAGCACGCGTTGTTTCACCGATTCTTGGCAACACCGAATCTGGTGCACCAATATGCAAGTCCAGCTGCAACGGTGTTGCAATTTCTTCACGCACGAACATTCCAATACTTCTGCCATCAACTCGGCGCACCAACTCACTGGCTATCCATCCGTATGTCATGGCGTGATACGACGGAATACCAATTGGCGTAATTGGATGCTGCGCAGCAACATACTTTGCCATCAGTACTGGGTCAGAAATCTCTTCGACACTGATTGATCGCTCCAAGCCAGGAACACCTGCAACGTGTGCAAGTGAGTCGCCAACGGTTACATGACCTTTACCGCCTGCAGCAAATTCTGGCCACACACTTTCAATTGGCGCATCCAAGTTCAGCAACCCACGTTCCACCAGCATCATGATTGCCGTGGCGCAAATTCCTTTGGTACCAGAAGCGATTACACACACCGTTCCGTCATCCCATGGTGCCCCATCGCTACGAACACCACCCCACAGATCTACAACCTGCTTACCCCTGTGTGTTGCTGCAAACGAAGCGCCGGCCTTTTCTGCGCTGTGATACTTATCGAACACTTTGGCCACTAGCTCGAAACCAGGAGCTACCAACCGTTGCCTCGTCATGGCTATTCTTCGATTTTTGTGCGACGACGTCGGGCATCGCGAGTGCTGGTATCTGACTTGGTTGGCACCGTATTCGTGAGCGGCCCAAGTTGATTGACGATCTGTTCAACACTTGGCACACTTGCACGTGTATGACCATCAATAGCCTTACGCATGGACGCAACATGTTCTGGCGAGTTGCCACAGCAACCACCCACAATGCGCACACCAGCATCAATTGCCAATTCGGCATATGTGGCCATCAGTTCAGGTGTCCCCGAATAGGTAATGGTGGTGCCAACGAACTTCGGAACTCCGCAGTTGCCCTTCGACACCACTGGAGTGGAAAATGCCGACATCTCTGAAACCGAGACCACAATGTCGGATGCACCGACGCCACAGTTTGCGCCAATGGCAAGTGGTTGCGGTTCAATGCCCGCAAACACCTCCTCAAGCGCTCCAGGCATGATGCCCATCATGGTTCTGCCCGCGGTATCGAACGACATGGTGCACACGTACGGCATGCCCACACGAATCGCAGCAAGCGCTGCGGCCCTCGCCTCTTCAGGTGCCGACATGGTTTCGATCCACGCGACATCGGCTCCGCCAGCCTTTAAACCTTCAATTTGCTCTGCGAATGCATCAATGGCTTCGGCTTCTGTAAGCGCGCCAAGAGGTTCAAACAGTTCACCCGTTGGCCCAACCGAACCCGCCACCACCACTGGCCTTGGTGCTCTATCGGCAACCTTGCGAGCGATTTGCGCCGCACCTTTTGCCAACTCAAAAGTGTGACCTTGCGCATTGTGCAACTTCAAGCGATGACGATTGCAACCAAACGTGTTGGTAAGGATGATGTCAGAGCCCGCATCGACGAACTGTTGATGCAATGATTCCACACGATCTGGGTGATCAGTAATCCAAAACTCAGGTGGTTCGCCCGAGGTAAGACCCA
The DNA here is from genome assembly GCA_014190095.1 of Actinomycetes bacterium. Lineage (GTDB taxonomy): Bacteria > Actinomycetota > Acidimicrobiia > Acidimicrobiales > Ilumatobacteraceae > UBA3006. The sequence continues at coordinate 4,576 of BJFW01000082.1, forward strand.
TAGCAAAATAGTTCGTTCCAGTTGCACCATCTGCCAACAACACTTTTCCTGTGAGCAGCAATTGCTCCAGCGAGGTTTGCATTGAAAGAGACTAACCCATCACGTTTCCGGCGGTGTCCGCCTGAGTGCGAAGTCGCGAGAACGCTGACAGGTTGATAGGCATGCCAGTGAATTCACCCATGACTTCTACTGGGGTCA
>BJFW01000083.1:0-1715 GCA_014190095.1 Actinomycetes bacterium
CGTTGGATGCTGTCGCAGTTTTTGCACGGTGAACAAGGCGCGCTTATCTGCACGGCAAAAATTGTAGAAACCGTTCCTTGGTACGACGCAAAGTTGTACGCATCAACTCAAGTAATGGACGAAGCGCGTCACGTCGAAGTGTTCGCGAAATACTTGAACGAAAAGCTTGGCGGTATGTACCCAGTGAATGCTCACTTGGGAATGTTGCTCGACGACATCATTCAAGACAGCCGTTGGGACATGACGTATCTCGGAATGCAGATCATGGTTGAAGGTCTTGCTCTTGCCGCGTTCGGCTACATGCACGAACTCACCGGTGAACCGTTGTTGAAGAAGTTGCTTCGCTACGTCATGAGCGACGAAGCACGTCACGTTGCATTCGGTGTACTCAGCCTTAAAGAGGTATACGACGGAATGTCGGATGCCGAAATTAAGGATCGCCAAGAGTTTGCATTCGAAGCGAGCATTCGTATGCGTGACCGTTTCTTGCAGCAAGAAGTGTGGGAGCGCATGGGAGTGAATCCACGCGATGTTGTTCCATTGGTCTTGCAAGACCCAACTCGCGCGTTCTTCCAGCAGTTGCTGTTTGCCAAGATTGTTCCGAACTGCAAGAAGCTTGGACTACTTGACCGCAACGACAAGTGGTTGCGTCATCGCTTTGAAGAAATGGGCGTTATTCAGTTCGAAGATCACGAAGACACTGGTGAAGAATTCACCAAGTTTGAGCTTGGATCCGAACTGGTTGCTGGCAACTAGTCTTTCTTAAATGGCAAGGTTTGGGCGTGTAGTTACAGCAATGGTCACGCCGTTCCACAAGGACGGCTCATTGAATTTGGATGGCGCACGACGCTTGGCCAAATGGCTACAAGACAATGGAAATGACGGTCTCGTTGTTGCTGGTACGACTGGCGAAGCGCCTGTACTTACCGACGCTGAACGTCTCAGCTTGTTTGAGGCCGTAATTGGAGCAGTGACTATTCCGGTGATTGCTGGTACGGGCACGAACGACACATTGCACTCGATGCATATGACAAAGGAAGCCAGCAAGCTTGGCGCTGCCGGAATTTTGGCTGTTACTCCGTATTACAACCGTCCATCGCAGGCTGGAATTGAAGCGCACATGCGCGCGGTGTGCGAATCAACCGAGTTACCAGTGGTGTTGTATGACATTCCTGTGCGCACTGGTCGTAAAATTTCAACAGCGTTGTTGCTCAAGCTTGCGCGCGAGGTTAAGAACGTGGTTGCGGTGAAAGATGCAGCAGGTAGCCCTTCGGAATCCGCTGTGCTCATGAGCCATGCGCCTGCAGGGTTCGAGCTGTACAGCGGCGACGACAACCTCACGTTGCCATTCATGTCTATTGGTGCAACTGGCGTTATTGGTGTGGCAACTCACTGGTGCGCACAAGATCATCAAGAGATGTTCAATCTGTGGGAAAAGGGCGACACTGCAGGTGCGCGCCGAGTGAATGCGCGCTTGCTCGAGAGTTTCGCGTATGAAACAGGGGACGAGAATCCGAACCCATTGCCAAGCAAAGTCATGATGAACCTGCTTGGTCTTGAAGTTGGTGAAGCGCGATTGCCAATGGGCCCGCCACCAGCAGGTCTTGAAGATCGTGCGAAGAAGGTGCTCGAAAACCTTCGCGCGGCTCGCGCAGCAAGTAACTAATGGCAGCGCCAGTTCGCGTTATCTTCCTGGGCGGTCTCGGTGAGATCGG
>BJFW01000083.1:2298-4670 GCA_014190095.1 Actinomycetes bacterium
GTACTTCGACAGTTATTTGCCGAGCACAAAACACGCCGCATTATTACGGCAAGCTTTGCCAGCCACATTCACCGTGTGCAGCAAATTGCAGATGCAGCAATTGAAAGTGGGCGAGTAGTTGCTCCACTCGGTCGCTCCATGATTAACAACATTCGCATGGCACGCGACTTGGGCATCATCAAACTACCCGACAAGTCGTACATCAATGTTGAAGACATCGACGACTATCCACCAGAACGTGTTTGTGTTATTTCCACCGGTTCTCAGGGCGAGCCAATGGCTGCGCTCAGTCTGCTTGCGCGCGGCGACAACAAGTTCGTCACCATTGGTCACGATGACACCGTTATTTTCTCGAGTCACGCAATTCCTGGCAATGAAGGAAACGTGAACCGTGTGATTGACGGGCTTCTTCGATTGGGTGCAGATGTAGTGCACTCGGGTATTGCCGATGTGCACGCAACGGGTCACGCGCAAGCAGATGATTTGAAAATGTATTTGTCAATTACCGAGCCAGAATGGTTCGTGCCAATTCACGGTGAGTACCACCACATGGTTGCGAACGCCCGCCACGGCCGCACGATGGGCATTCCCGAATCAAACATTGTGTTGTGCGAAGACGGCGACGTCATTGAAATAACTGACGACGGAATTGTGCGCAAAGATCGCGTTCCTGCAGGCATGTTGTATGTGGATGGAATAGTCGGCGACGTTGGTCAAGGCGTACTGCGCGACCGTAAGGTGCTCGCCGAAGAGGGTGTTGTAGTTGCTGTAGTGACCGTTGACGTTGAAGCGGGCAAGGTGCTGGTTGGTCCAGAAATCATTACGCGCGGCTGGGTGTATGCACCAGAAGCTGAAGACCTCATTGAAGAGGCTTGCGAGACTGTTGCTCGTGCCGTGGAAAAAGCCCTGAAGGGCGGTACTCGCGATATTGATGCATTGGAAAAAGAAGTGCGTCGTGCGGCTGGCAAGTTTGTGTCGGAGCGCACCAAGCGCCGTCCGATGATCGTGCCAATCGTGATGGAGATCTAAGGATCTAAATTGTCATCACGTTGATGATGTGAGTCAGACCTTTGAAGTCATCGGGGTTTCGTGTGTATAAAGCAAGATCGTGTGCGCTAGCTGTTGCTGCGATGAGCAAGTCTGCGAGCCGTGCTCCACGTGGTTTGCGTCCAGCAGAATGAACCGCTGCATAGATTCTGCCGTATGCACGAAATGATGCAGTATCAAATGGAATCGGGTCGACCAATGCTTCTGCCCGCTGTAACCGTTCTTGACGACGCGCGCGCTCGTCTGGATCATTCGTTGCGTGAGGTCCGGCAGCCAATTCAGCCATAGTGATTGCGCTGATCGCGAATTCAGCAGGGAGCTGAGCTCGTGCAATTTTCTCAAGGTCAATAACGACTGATGTATCCAGTAGTCCTCGAACAACTTTGGATTTAGGCACGAGGTGAAATGCCTTGATCAACTACTGAGTCGATGTCTTTGCGGAATTTCTTTGCATCTATAGGAGGCGCGGAGGCGAACATAGCGGCTGCCGCAATGGAAGACACGAACCGAGGACGATGAAGTGGGCTGAGTTCGCCAACTGGTCGACCATTGCTAGTGACGATGAAAGATTCGCCAGCATCAAGTCGTCGCATGATGTCGGCATTGTCGTTGCGTAGTTCGCGTTGCGTGATAACCGTTGACATAATCCAATCGTAGCACTAGGTGCTACGGGGTTTTATTAGGGGATGTATGGGGTATGCCTCAATGGGGCAGTACCCCCTCACTACTGTTGACGCATGGCCGCACAGCCCCGGAAGGGGTCTTCCCGCACGCGCCCAGCCTCAAAGTCGGGCTCCGGCGTGCGCCCAAAGATCGTGCGTAGCCACGCGCCTGTAGACGAAGACGAGATCGAATCGTTCCGCATGCCGCGCCGCCGCGAGTCTTTCTTGAAGACGGTGCTTGCAGGTCGCGGACACGAATTTGGTGGCGTTGCGCTCATCTGTTTCGGCATTTTGTTGTCAATGTCTATTTATGTTGAGTTCGCAGGCCCGCTCGGACGTTTGCTTGATACCACATTTTCGTCGCTACTTGGCGTTGGCCGGTTTGTTCTGCCAGTCGTCATCATCGCAGCCGGTTTCGCCTCAATTACTAGGAAGTCGCTGCAGCATCGCATTCGTCTCGCGTTTGGTTGGACGGTGTTGTGCGTTGGAATTTTGGCCGTTGTACACATAATTTGGGGAACATCGTTTGGTGAACTCGACAATGCATCCGTTTCACGCACTGGTGGTTGGTTCGGTTGGATTGTTGGCGAACCATTGCAAAGTTTGATGGGCAGTTTTGCTGCCGTCATCGTGCTGATCGCTGTGATGTTCTGTGCAGTGTTA
>BJFW01000084.1 GCA_014190095.1 Actinomycetes bacterium
GCGAATCCATGGCAGACGACCATGGAAACACGAGGCCATCCAGCCCTCGTGATAAATGGCGCGATTGCCCAGAATCTCAAAATATTGAGTGGTGTGCGTGCTTGGCGCACTTGCATTGTCAAACGAATACGCCATTGAGGTTCCATGAATTGGCATCTGCTCGATGCCGTTTACATGTGTAGGCGCTTCAATCCCAACCAATTCATAAATCGTTGGCACAAGGTCGATCACATGATGGAACTGTTCGCGCAGACCGCCCGCGTCGCGGACTCTCTTTGGCCAACTGAGAGCCATTGCATTACGTGTTCCGCCAAAATGTGACGCAACTTGCTTCATCCATTGAAACGGTGAGTCAAGCGCCCAGGCCCATCCAACATTGAAATGGTTTTCGCACTTTGCCGTACCGAAGTCATCCATGTGCTCAAGCAACCACTCGGGGTCTTCTGGTACTCCGTTTTGAAATGACGGCGCACTCCACGCTCCGTGAATGGTTCCCTCAGCTGATGCGCCGTTGTCGCCAGTGATGTACACCACCAGCGTGTTATCCATAATGTTCAGTCGCTCTAATGCATCAATCACTCGCCCAACCTGTGCGTCGGTATGCGCAAGGAAACCAGCAAAAGTTTCCATGAGTCGCGAAGCCACTGGTCGGTAACGCTCTGGATAATCGCTCCATGCAGGAACTTGTTCTGGTCGCTTAGTTAGTGCTGTATTCGCTGGAATGACTCCAAGTTTTAATTGACGCTGATAAATCTCTTCGCGCAATACGTCCCAACCACCATCGAATTGACCTTTGAACTTGTCAATCCATTCGCGCGCAACATGATGCGGCGCGTGCAATGCAGGAGTAGAGAAATAGGTAAAAAACGGTTGATTCGGTCGCGATGCTTGCTGACGTTCAATCCAAGCAATGGTTTGGTCGGCCAAATCTTCAGTTAGGTGATACCCGGGGTTGCCAACATGTGGAGAAATTGGCGTGGTCTGGTCATACACAGGCGGTTCCCATTGCGAAGACTCAGCGCCGATTATTCCGTAGAACTTGTCGAAGCCAAGTCCTGTTGGCCAGCGATCAAATGGACCGGCAGGGCTTTGCTCCCATGAAGGAGCAAGGTGCCATTTGCCAAACACCGACGTTGCGTAACCCGACATGCGCAACACCTGCGCCATGGTTGCTGCTTCAGGTGGAATCGCACTGTCATAACCGGGAAATGAGTTTGCGATTTCCGTGATGCCACCCATGTGTACGGCGTGGTGATTGCGACCAGTAAGCATTGCCGCACGTGTTGGTGAGCACAACGCCGTGGTGTGGAACTGGTTGTAACGCAAACCAATGTTGGCAATGCGATCAAGGGTGGGTGTTGGCACTGGGCCACCAAATGTTCCAAATGATCCAAAACCAACATCATCAAGCAAAATCAAAACAATGTTCGGAGCACCTTCAGGGGCACTTCGGCGTGCAAGTTTGCGAGGTGTTGATTGCGTAATGAGACGTTCTGCTTTACCTGTAAACGCTGGTGTTTCTTGGGGAAGCTTCGTTGCCATTAGGCAATAAGACCTTTCACATCAAAGCACCTCAATGCAGCCACTGCACCATCTGCATTACCCGCAATGGTCACCGATCCATCGGCAAGTGCGGCGCTCAACGTTGTTGCACCAGAAAGCACATTCGTCCATGCATCCAGCGACCCCGTGATTGTTGCATCGGCATTGTCGCCTGAATACGGAACCGCCACATAATTACGTATATGTAAACCAGTGATGTTTCCATCAAGTTCAAACTTCAAGCGAATATTGGTTTCGCCAACGCGTTCAGGAACCAGGAGCACACGCAGAATGTGCACTGCTTTTTCATAACCGGCACTGAGCAACGTTGGCTTGCGCAAATGCACATTCTTCAGGCGCGCAACATTTGCCGTTCCATCCAACACTCGCGCACGCGTAATGCACCAGTTGCGAATATTTGCTGCACTCGTTCGCTGCGCAACCATCCGTAACGCCCTAGCAAGCAGCGCTCGATCTACATCTTCGGCACCATCGCTTCGCACCAACCACGAACCGAGCTCTAAAGCCCATCGCGCATCATCTTGCGCAAGTGCATCTATTGCTTGCTTGCGCACTGCTTCCCTGCCACCAAACCCAGCGATGAGTTTTGCTGTGCGTTCACGTGGTGACGTTGGAAACAAGTTGGCTTCATCGCCATCAAAAAATCCGAAGAGTCCCGTGCGAATTTGGCGAACGTGATGCTCCACCACTCCGTACAACTCGGATGTCAGGTAATCACCATCAAATGTTTCTGGCAGGTCTACTGCTTCAGCAATTTCGGTACTCGTCATTCCGGCGTTCGTGGCGCGCACCGTTTGATCCCACATGAACTGAATGGAGTCGCGATACTTTGTGACACGGGTTGCAATTTCCTGCGCACCCGAAATGTGAGGACCGTGAGCGCCAACAAGATGTTCTGCATTCAGCGACAGGAGGTGATCAATACCCTTCAACAAAATTCGCGGGTCTCGATACTCCTCGCCACGAATCGCAAACACGTTGAACAACACAGGCCACACCAGGTTGTTCACAGCAACACCGAGCGATGGAATCCAATAGGTCACCGAATCGTCGGCGTCTGAAGGTGCGTGGGTTACTTCAATATCTAAACCAGCAACGTTGATCTTTGCCTCTGCACCAAATGTGTGCGTTGGCTCAATAAAGCCAGGGGTAAATGGAGCATGCTTCGGATTGCGATAGAAGTGGCCCAAACCAACATTTACACGACCGTCTTCACCATCTTCCGGAAGTTGCATGGCAAATTGCTCCACCAAACCACGACCATAAGCCGGAGCGATTTCACTTGCAGTGCGGCGACGGTTTTCCGCAATCTTCTCGTGGCCCCAAATTGGCACCGATTTTCCGCTATTTTCTGCAACCACTGCCTTCGTTCCGTCAACGTAGTGAAAATGCGTGTACATCACCGCTGCAATTGGTCGCGTCGAGACTTTGCGCAATTCTGCAATCGCCTCATTCATTTCTTCAATTGACTCGCCCGTATCTATTGCAATAATGCCCTCTGGCGCATCAATAAATGATTGATTAGACAGACCGTTCCCAACGAAGCACCAAACACCTGGTCGAACTTCGCTAAATGTTCGAGCCAAACGATGAGACTGCTCAACATGTAGTTGATGGGCAACTTGCCCACCTGGAAGAGTTACCGACTTTGACGCATTTGGTTCGAAGCTTCGGGTCCGACGCGCCATGAGTAACTCGGTTCTGCGCTTACGCGCCTAGTTTGCGAAAGAAATCTGGAGGCGCAACAACATCGTCACGCGTGAGTTGATTGACGTGCGACTTGCCTAGTCCCAACAGCACGGAGTCAATGCCACCGCGAATGACGTCAAGCACGTTTTCGACACCTGCCTGACCATTTGCAGCGAGACCCCACAAATATGCGCGACCGATCATGACGGCGCGAGCACCGAGTGCCATGGCCTTCACAACATCGCTGCCGCGACGCACACCACCGTCGAGCAACACGTCAATTTGTGAACCAACAGCATCGGCAATCGCAGGAAGTGCACGAATAGGTGCAGGCGTTCCGTCCAAATTGTTTCCACCATGGTTAGAAACCGAGAGAGCCGTTGCACCCAGATCTAATACACGCTTTGCATCATCAATGCGACTTACACCCTTCACCATGAATGGCCCACCCCACTGTTGACGCAACCACGCAATGTCGTCCCAGGTTGGAAGTGTTGTTTGCATCCATTCGTAATAAGCACCAAAGAACGTTGGTGCATCTTCGCCAGGCTTTTGCATGTTCGGTGCTGTGAGATCGGGAATGCGGCCAGTCTTTGCAAACGACCACAACCACTCGGGCTTTACTAATACTTCAGGTGCAAGCTTGAGCATCGCTTTCAAGTTGATCTTTTCGGGAATCCAAGGACTTCCCCAGTCGCGACCATTCGAGAACGACCAGTCAAGAGTGACAATGAGTCCTGTTGCGCCGGCTGCACGAGCACGTTCCATACGTTGCACCAGCGTGTCTTTGTCGCCACACCAATACATCTGAAACAACGTTTGAGTATTGACGGCTGCAACTTCTTCTACCGACTTGCTGGCAAACGAGCTGAGCCCCATAGGAATGCCGCGGTTCTGTGCAGCACGCGCAATGGCAACTTCGCCTTCTGGGTGCACAGCCTGCACGCCAGTTGGCGAAATGATGACCGGCATCGACAACTGCTGACCCATCACGCTTACGGCCATGTCACGCTGAGCCGAGAGGCCTGCGATATGCGGAGCGAAGCCCAGTTGGTCAAATGAATCTAAGTTGTCGCGTGAAGACAGACCCTTTTCAGATCCTGCAACGAGTGCGCCGTACACCGACTTCGGCAAGCGCTTTTGCGCACGGCGCTGAGCCTCGGCGACTGTTTCGAACCATGCATTTGCCATGCACGCATCCTATTTGACGATTCCGAGGTGAACCTCAGCGAAACCGCCTTACTAGGCGATAATCAAGTTTGGATTGACCATCTTTTCGCGTGGCAAGCGGATGTCCAGGTAGGAGCGAATGTTTGCATCCATTGACTCAGAAATATGGTCTGGGTAATGGTTGTCCAAAAT
>BJFW01000085.1 GCA_014190095.1 Actinomycetes bacterium
ACTTCGGTGCGCCACCAGCAGATATCGTGCGCGTGGCCGGTGGCTTAGTCACTGATCTCAAGCGAGCCTGAGTATCAGACTTTGGTGGCCCACACTTCTATGTATGGGCCATGTGTGACGTCGTTGATGTGAAAACCAGCAGTTCTCACTGCAGTTTCGAATGAATCTTCTGGCCACGTTGTGTACCAGCGTCGACCGTCGCTCTCGTCTAGCCAACCGGTTTCTCCAGTTGCAGGGACGCATGCATAGAGGCGACCATTCGGTTTCAACAGATCTCGTAGGCCCTGAAGTACAGGACCTATTTCTGACTTCACCAAATGCACGAGTGACGCCTGCGCCCAAACACCATCGAAGGAAGTTGGCGAGAAGATGGAACTTATATTTCGAATATCGCCTTGTATGACATCACCCTGTCGTCTAGCCATGTCGACAAACGCAGGATTCAGCTCAATACCGATGGGCTTGTGCCCGGCTTCGCTGAATATCTTAATGTCACGTCCAGGTCCACAGCCAAGGTCGAGAATTTGAGAACCAGGGGAGAGAAATGAAGCGAAACGAGTGGGTCGGTCAAGCAGATGGGCTGCGTACTTCTCTGCATAGGCAATCGGATTCGCACTGTATGCCGCAACAGAAATGATGACGGGATCATTGTCGAGGCTTTTGCTCATATGCCAATAGTGCCATGAGAATGGGACTTTTGACGACCAGTTTCCTAAACCAACTGCGGCGTGCCTCCGTTTGGTCATTGACTTTAAGCGCAACTGATCACTCAGGCGAGAATCAAGAGCGCTGCCATCACGCCTTCAATGACGAGGCCTGCGACGTTCTCTTTCGTGCGTGATTTATCGATTACGAATGAGATGGCTCGTGCAATGAATGCTCCAGCCCATGCCGCACCGAGTACTAACGCAGCGTCGCTGCTGGCGATAAGCGTGACTGCAAGACCTGAACCGATAAAGAGTCCGCCATACGTCGCACGTACTTCAGATTGTCCAAGCCGCCCAGGAATCTGAAGTCCTATTGTTCGACTTACTTGCTTAGGCCAGATAAGTCCAAGACATCCAGCGACGATTGAGATGATGGCACCGACATAACCCAACACATTCATGTTTCAAGTCTAGCATGAGCCTTAAGCCGAACGAGAGGTATTCCCAACGCGATCGCGAATGGAATATTGAAGAGCGCATGCATCGGGTATCCAAGCACGAGTGACATTCCGGTATCGAGAATGAACCACAGCGAGAGGGATCGAACCAAAAATGTCCACGACCACGCAGACCCTTCTTTCAGCGGTCCGCGAACAATTTGAATCATGAGAAATACCCAACCGGCCATGACCGCACCAAGAACCATGAAGGGGAGCCGAAGGTAATCCTGCACAGCAGCGGTGTTAATTGACTCTTCAGGACCGAAGCCGAACCACGAAAAGAGCGAGCCCGCAGTTGTTCCAGCGAAGACGAGAAGTAGGGAATAGATAAGGACGAGGAAAAGCACAACTTCAAGCCACTTGATAAATGTCTTTCGCGTCCAAGTCACAGTCACACCTTAGTTTTGACCGACAAAATGCCCGGACAGTTCTTTAATGTCGGATTGAGCAACTAGTCCTTGCACTGTTGCAGATTAAACGCGATCAGGGACCCAGTTTCCATGGAATCCGAAAGGAATTCGTTGAGGAAGTGGAACACGAGCAACGTAGCCGCGCGCAAAATCCTTTGCATCAATGACGACAAACTCGGCTGAGTCATTATTGCCGTCATGAACAAAGGTGACCAACCAGCCGTCGTCTTCGTCAATCGATCCAGGTCGGGCAATGAACACGGGTTCACCGGCAGCACGTCCTGCTCCATGATCAAAAACTTCGCGTTGACCTGTGATTAAGTCATGTTTAACGGTTGGCCAATGCATTGAGGCAGTATCTACTTCAGCGCAATATCCGAAGCGGTATGGCTTGCCTGTGAGTGAACCGCGATGTCGTGGAAATTCATTTACGTGTTCATCAATGACGGTCACATTGACGCGCCGCGCAATTGGGTCTGCTTCCCATCGCACCAGTCGCGGCAAACTATCCCCGAATGGCCCAAGCAGATCGTCACGCATCATGCGTTCGTAGAAGCACACATCAAGCACAACTTTGCCGTCGGGGGTGTCGTAAGCATTGAGCGGATGAAAGACATATCCGACAGGAACGTCAATCCACACGATGTCACTTGCGTTTCCTTCGCGTGGCATAAGTCCGATTCTGTTGCCGTAGTCGCTGCTCCACTCAAAAGGGAATGAAGATCCTGCAAAAGCTTTATCAAGATTGACGAGCACCGGTTGGTCATAGACAACTATGTATTTGTCGGTAATCGAAATATCGTGAACCATTGACATGCCTGGTAGGGGAATGTCGACGGTGCGGTTGACTCTTCCATCACGACCCACTCGTACATATTGAATGTGATCGAGCCATTGGCCCCACGCATATGTCATCGCGTGCATTTCACCAGTAGCGGGATCAACTTTGGGATGAGCAGAAAATGCACCAGGAAGAGTTCCGAAAAAATCATTTCTTCCGATCGTCTCAAGTTCGTATGACAACTCCACAGGGCATCCGCCCGCTTCAACCATGGCCCATGTAGTGCCTGCAAATCCGCCCACATTGGTATTCGGCCCATTTCCTGATCCATTCCAGTTAGGGCCAGGAATATCTGGCGTGCCGCGTGATGCACTTACTGATGTTGACCCCACGTATCGATTGCGATACCACTCTGCCTTGCCTGCACGGATACGAATTCCGTGCACCATGCCATCGCCGATAAACCAGTGATGCTCAGATGGATTCACTTCGCCAATGGGGTTTGGCCCGTTACGAAGGTAACGACCGTTGAGTTCTGTCGGCAGTTCTCCGATGACTGGGAGGTCAAACGCGGTGACTTCCTCGGTGACCGGGGCGTAATTGCCAATTAGATATGGATTCACAGTGGGTTCAGATGTTGTGCTCATACTGACACTGTCTAACAAGATTACTTGACAGTGTCAAGTGCCTAAATGGTGAGGTTTTTAGAACCAATAGCGGCGCACCCTGGACCATCGAAAATGGTCTTGAGGTGCGAAATACATTATTCACATGGCAAATAGCGATGAAACAAGCAGAGTTCTTCGTGCTTATGCAAAGGCATGGCTCGCTTCGGACCTTGAAAAAGTGTTGGCCTCGTATCACGAGGACATCGAGCTGCATTACATGGGGGAGAGTCCACTCGCTGGAAGTCATCGCGGCCGCGACGCCGCATTCGCCGTTCTTGCTCAGGCTTCAACGCGAACTGCTCGCAAGTTGATCAATGTTGAAGATGTTCTCGTTGGTGAATCCCTTGGTGCTTTGATTGCTGTTGAAGACCTCGGAGATCCTGCCAAACGAGTGCGTCGTGTTTTGTTGTACAGAGTGCAAGACGAGAAACTGCGCGAATGCTGGCTCTTTGACGAGGACCAGCGTTTCATCGACCAAATGTGGTCTAAGGAAGGATGAACAAATGTTAGAGATGCGTGATGTATGCGAGAAGTGTTCTGCTCACTTAACGGAATCTGGCGATGCCGTGATTTGTAGTTTCGAGTGCACCTTTTGCGTGGACTGTGGACAACTAATGGACAATCGCTGTCCTAACTGTGGCGGCGAACTAGTTAAACGTCCGCGCCGCGTTGCCACCTGAGGCGCTTTGACAGCGATGTCTCGACTCAATGATCAAGAGTCATATGAAGGTCGAGTCAAAAGATAGGTGGGTTAGATTGTTGGTGTGTCAGCAATTGATCGACATTTAAAGAAATTCTCAGGCGAGCAACTTGAGACGTTGCAGCATTTACGCGAAACGATTCTTTCGATAGTTCCTCAAGCCAAAGAAACGATCAGCTACGGCATGCCTGCATTTGAAATTGACGGCAAAGTGGTTGCTGGCTTTGAGGGATTTAAGAAACACTGCTCGTACTTTCCGCACAGTGGATCTGTTCTCGAAGAACTAGACAGTTTTCCCGAGTGGTGTGAGGTGAGCAAAGGAACGTTGAAGTTTCCGATCGGTAAGAAACTGCCCAAAACGCTTGTGCGTAAGCTGATATCGGTACGGCGCGGGCAGATTATTGAGAAACGGAAGGGAAGTTCTTCGGTGAAGCCGAAGAAATAGCCGGAGGGTATTGTCGGTTTATGTCCGAAGCACCAGCGCCAGAATCGCTTGAAGAACTACTTATCCAGGAGGTTTCCAGTGGAAACGATTCGGAAAAGTCGCGTCTGAGGAATGAACAAGTGAGAAGTGAAAATCTCGTTGCCGCAAAATTTTGGGGGACAGTTCAGTATCGAATTGTGTTCACGTTTCTGTTCTTTACTGTGATCTGGGTAGGAGTGATTATTGCTGGCGTCACAGACGTAGTGCCTTTGTGGCTCTGTCTCATCATTAATTCGATCGTTGCATCAACCTTTTATATGCCGATGCATGAGGCAACGCACAAAAACATTTGGGGCAAGAGTGCTCGGGGTCGTTGGGTAGAAGAAGCAATTGGAATTGCCAGCTCTGTGCCAACAGGAATCAATTTT
>BJFW01000086.1 GCA_014190095.1 Actinomycetes bacterium
CCATTGGTGGATAAGAGCTTGAAACTGTTGAGGATCCTGAACATCGTTAAACGTTTCCATGCCGTCTTCAGCGCCCGACTCAATGATGATGTCGCCAGCATTAATGAGGCGTTCAAACACGCTTTGATGAAACGTGACGAGGTTGATTTTGTGTAACGAAATTTCGACGCGCTTACGGGCAATGACCCCCGATTGGAAAATGACTCGTTGCGAGGTGAGCACGAAATGTGTGCGATACCACTTCAGTGCTTGTGCTGCCAGGTTGATGACTGCAAGCGCTGTAAATGCTTGGGCAATGATGAGGGCAAGGTCTTTGAGGAATTGATTTGGAATTTCATTGTTGTAAGCAATGGCTGCCACAGCGGCCAGCAGCACCAAGATTGGCTTCACGAACCGCCACCAATGCGGGTGCAGATCGAGCACCAACACTTCGTCGTGATTGAAGTGTTTCGTAGAAAAGCCCATGTGCCAAGCGTAATGTGCGCTGTGTTACAGGGTTCGCCTAGCGTGTGCGCGTGGACATGAACGAACTGCTGCGCGGGCTTGACGCCCAACAACGAGACGCAGTTACCTGCCCACCTTCTGCCACCGTTGTGCATGCAGGTGCAGGTTCGGGCAAAACGCGAGTACTCACCCACCGCATTGCATACCGCGTTGCAACTGGCAGCGCGTTACCTGAAAACATTTTGGCCATTACGTTTACGCGCGAAGCTGCTGGCGAAATGCGCAGGCGTTTAGCCGGGCTAGGAATTGGCGCGCGTGGTTCGATGGGTCCAACTGTTGGCACGTTTCACGCTGTTGCATTGGCATTGTTGCGCCAGCGACTGACCGACCTTGGGCAGTTGGTGCCAAACATTGTGCACAACCGCAACGCCTTAGCAACCAGTGCTGCAGGCGCACACTTCTTGGCACAGCGCCCACGCGACTTGTTAATGGAAATTGACTGGGCACATGCGCGCATGATTGAGCCAGCCGACTATGCAGCTGCAGTGAAGCGCAACCAACGATCGGTTCCTGCACCTGCAGCCGACATTGCCGAAATGTTCAAGCAATACGAGGCGTTGAAAAAGAAACGCCAAGTGGTTGACCTTGATGATTTGTTGGCGCGCGTGGTGAGCGACATGCAAAACGATGCCGCATACGCCGAAGTGGTGCGCTGGCGCTTCCGACACTTATTTGTAGACGAAGCACAAGACATGAACCCGCTGCAATACGCGTTGTTCACCGCAATTCGCGGCGGACGCCCTGACGTGTTTGTTGTTGGTGACCCACTGCAAGCCATTTACGGATGGAACGGTGCAGACCGCATGTTGTTTGACACCCTGCCCGATCAACTTGGTCAAACCACCATTTTGAAATTGCCAAACAACTATCGATGTTCGCCACACATTGTGCATGCGGCCAGGCACGCAGCGAAGCAAAGCGGCGAACCAGTTGACATTGTTGCGGTGCGCGAAGACGGCCCGCCAGTGCAGTTGGTTGGTTTCGATACTGCAGAGAAAGAAGCTTCTGGCATTGCGCAACTGTTGTGGAAATATGCGCCAACTGCTGGCGCAGACCCATGGAGTTCGGTTGCGGTGTTGGTGCGCACCAATAACCAGGTTGCAGCCATTGCCAAAGAGTTGAAGAAGGCCGGCATACCTATTGGGTCTTCCAAACAGTCGGCCGATATCACCGCTGCCATTGGGCTTGCCGCGCAATGTGGCAGCCGTAATGCGCTGGCCACATGGGCAGCCGACACCTTGGCCGAATCGATGGATGAAGCCGAGCGCGAAGTGGCCGCAATGGTGTTTGAGTTTTTGCACCTTGACCAACCAGGTGTGGTTGATGGCCGTGCGTTTAACGCGTGGACAACGGCTAACCACATTTCGAAAGCTGCTGAAAGCGGTGTGGATTTGCTGACGTTTCACGGAGCAAAAGGCCGCGAATGGAATTGCGTTGTTGTTGCAGGTGCGGAAAGCGGACTGCTTCCCCATGGTTCGGCAATTTCGGCCGATGCGAAGAAGGAAGAAATTCGACTTGCTTATGTTGCGTTAACTCGCGCGGCGAATCAGTTGTTTGTTACGTATGCCGAAAAGCGTGGAACGCGAAATGGTGGGCTGAGCCCATTGCTTGAAGGTTTGCCAAAGCGTGCGCCTTCGCCTGAAGACTTGGCTCGCGAAGAAGCCGCTGCCGCAGTGCGTGCTGCAATGCCCCGCACGTCTTCTGGTCAGCCAACTATTCTTGACAAATTGACAACATGGCGCAGGCACTTGGCGCGTTCGTCAAACCTTGCGCCGCACGAGATTTGTTCAGATGCCGACTTAATGGAGTTGTCTGCAATGACGCCAACAAGTGTCGAAGACTTTGCGCAAATTTTTGGCGACTTGACTGCTCAGCGAGTTGGGCCGGCGTTGTTAGAAATTCTGGCCATTAATTCGGGGCTCATTGACACAAATATTGCGTGAGCCTCTGCGCACAGCGTTTCTCCGTGATGCAATGCGCCAACAGTAAAAATTTTGCGACGCTCGACGCGCTCGACCCAACCGGTGAACACCAGTGGTCTGTTAATTGGCGTTGGTGATCGGTAGTCGACAGTCAGGTTTACTGTCATACCCGGGTTACCCGTGGTGCTTTGTGCAACGCCCAACACTTCGTCGAAATATGCGGCAATGAAACCGCCGTGCACACACGTTGGTGCGCCTTCATATTGCGGGCCAAACGTAACGGTGCCCGTCACCATGTTGACGCCCTCTTCGTTGATGTGCGTTTCAATGTGCATGGGCGCCGACAACGGGTTAATTGCGCCAATGATTGGGCTGCGGTCTAGAAAACTAACGTCATTACCTGTTGCAAACTCGCGAATGTCGTTGCGCATGGTTTCGGCAACTTTGGCCTTCGCTTCTTCTTCGGGGGTCATGGGCACTTGGCGCACATGAAAGCCCGCGAAATTGTTTGCAGGTTGCGTTGGCTCACTCATGAAACGATCATGGTGACAGGCGCGTGATCGCTTGGCTTTTCGCCCTTGCGTGCGTTGCGATCAATTGCGGTTTCTGTGGTTCTTGCAGCCAGTGACTTGGTAACTAATAAGTAGTCAATGCGCATGCCGTGGCCCTTATGGAAACTGCCATCGCGGTAGTCCCACCATGAATACAACTTTGGCTCGGGGTGTTGCTCGCGGAAAATGTCGGTGAGGCCCCAGCTGCACAGGTCGTTGAGCACTTTGCGCTCGGGTTCGCTGGTGTGCGTTGCGCCAATGAACGCAGCAGGGTCCCATACGTCAATATCAGTTGGTGCAATGTTGAAATCGCCTGTAACCACGACGTCTTCGGTTGGTTTGGCAATGGTGTCTACGTGATCGCGCAACTGCTTCATCCAACGCAGTTTGTAGTGGTAGTGATCGTGTTCAAGTTCGCGACCGTTTGGCACATATACGCACACCACTTTTACGCCGTTGCATGTTGCGCTAATGATGCGCGCTTCGGCATCAGGCTCGCCTGTTGCAAAGTTGGCCACCACATCGGTTAAGCCCACTTTCGACAAAATTGCGACGCCGTTCCACTGACCTTGACCAAGGTGTGCGGATTCGTATCCCATTTCGGCAAATGTGAGTGCGGGAAACGCGGCCTCGGTCATTTTGGTTTCTTGAATGCACAACACATCGGGCTGATTTTCTTCGATCCAACCCTGCACTCGCGGCAAGCGAGCCTTTAACGAATTCACGTTCCACGTAGCGATAAGCACGTGAACAAACTACTTCTTCTTGGCGGCTGCCTTACGAGTTGGCGCAGGTTGACGCACAGGTTGTTGCTGTGGGCGCTTCTTTTTCTTCTTGGCTTTGGTGGGCGTACTGGTTGGTGCGGTGGCCTTTTTGGCTGGCGTCTTCATTGGTGTAACCGTGCCCACAATGGCTACGTCGATGCTGCGGCGCGATGCCACGAAACTGTCGACAACAAGTTGCACGGTTTGACCAATTTTCACATGCTCGCGCGCACTGCGCGGTGCTGGTGTGGCCATGAGGCGAAGTGGCAAGTAACCGCGAACGTCGCCGATTTTTACGTACACGCCATGTGCAGAATATTGATCGACAACACCTTTTACTTTGCTGCCCACTGGATACTTTTCAACAAATTCTAGAAACGGTGTGAGCTCGTTGATAGTTGCAGCCTTTGGTTTTGCAGAAAGTTTTGGTGCAGGAGTTTTTGCGGCTTGCGGTTTTGCAGAAGGTGCTTGCAGCTTTGGCGCAGGAAGTTTGGAAGCAGGCGGTGGCGCTTTTGGAATTGGCATTGGTCTGTTTGCTTCGCGACTTGCTTTCTTCACCGACTTCGTTGCCGACGGACGCACTGGCAAGCGTTCAAT
>BJFW01000087.1 GCA_014190095.1 Actinomycetes bacterium
CTGCCCACTCTGATGGCGGTGTCAATCTGGTCAATTACTAAGTATTTACTGCGTCTTTTTGACACTTTTCTTATTCCGATTCGGCGCAGACGCCTATAGCGTTCTGCCTAGATGTCGTCGCTCGATCATGTCCGTTGGTTATCAAAACCGTCGCTGAAACAACCGGTAATCGTCACCGCATTCACGGGTTGGAACGATGCGGCAGACGCAGCATCAAACGCAGTTCGCAATTTGATTGAAGGTTGGCGAGCGCAACCACTTGCTGAAATTGACCCTGAGGAATTCACCGACTTCGCCACCATTCGTCCACATGTTCGATTGAAAGACGGAGGCGTGCGCAACATTGTGTGGCCAACTGTTGGTTTGTGGCATGTGTCGGGCGCTGGTGGTGACATCATTTTGGTGCTCGGCCCAGAACCAAGCTTGAAATGGCGCACATTTTCCGAACAGCTGATGGGTGTAGCCGATCACTTCGGTTCATCCATGATGCTCACGCTTGGCGCATTACTTGCCGACGTGCCACACAGTCGGCCAGTGCAAATTATTGGCACCGCTACTGACGACGACCTCATTGATCGTTTCGAACTTCAGCGCTCGCGCTACGAAGGCCCAACCGGAATCGTTGGTGTGTTACACGACAGTTGCTACTCGGCGGCGATGCCTTCCGCTGCATTGTGGGCAGCAGTTCCTGCCTACGCATCACAAGTTCCATCACCAAAAGCATCACTATCGCTCATGCGCCGCGCATGCGAAATCATTGGCACCCCAGCACCCGTTGCTTCGGTTATGAACTTGATTGAGCGTTACGAAGACCAAGTGAACTCCTTGGTCAGTGACGATGAAGACTTGGCCGCATACGTTGAACGTTTGGAAACCATGTCAGACAATGGCATGAACTTGGACGACGAAGTTGATGACGGTCAGTTGCAATTTGATTTCGCAACAGACTCTGATGATGAATCAGTAGAAGAGCCCGATGCATCAACCCTGATGGATGAAGTAGAACAATTCCTTCGCGAACAAGGCGACGGAAAGTAACTAGAGCGTTGCGACCAGTTCTTCTACTGGTGTAACCATTCCTACGTAAAACGCGCCGAATTCCGCGTATACAGCCGATGCTTCGTCGAAGCGCATGGTGTACACCACATCTTTCAAGTCGTCTGGGTTAACGGCAAACAGCGTTACGCCCCACTCAAAATCGTCGAAGCCCGCACTTGCAGTTACCAACTGAACAACGCGGCCAGCAAATGCGCGACCACTCTTGCCGTGTTCGGCCATCAGTTCGCTGCGCTTGTCGAATGGCAAGGTGAACCAGTTGTTTTCTGGGTCGCGACGCTTTGACATTGGGTAAAAACACCAAGCGTTCTTGCCAGCAGGTGGCAACTGCGGATACAAGCGAGCGTTCTTCATTTCTTCAGGCACATTTGCTGCATATTCGCTGACTTCAGTAATGGACACATAGCTGTCGGTAATGAACACTCCAGCGGTTTGCACTGCGGTTTGAAACGCGCGCAATTCACGCATGTCAGAAGCGACTGCCATAAAGGCAACATCGGCCTTGTGGCCAAGCATGGACACGCTCACTACTTGTACACCACGACCTTGTGCGGTGTTTACCGCCGCAATAACGGCTTGGCCATCAAACTCTGCTGCCGGATGACCAAAGAGGTGCAATACGGCCATTCCAACTGAGGGGGACATTGGTTCGCTCATGTGGCAAGACTACCTTTCGTTTGTTGTTGCTGCGTTGGCGAAGGCCAAAGCTGCACGTGCGGGAGATTCATCATCGAGGTGTAAAAACAGCGATGGCTCAGTGAGTTCGAGCTCCATCAGTTCTGGAACACCATCAACGTTCACCACCATGTCTACGCGGGCATACAGCGGAGCAGCACCAAACTTATTTTTCACAAATGCAACAACCTTGTCGCCAAAGGCTCGCTCTGCAGCACTTGGAATGCGTGGCGTAATTTCCTCAACAACATAGAGACCGTTGTGATTCTGGTCTTTGTCAGCAAATATTGGCGCCTTACGGAATGCGTGACTGAACTGGCCAGCCAAGTACACCAGGCCTGTTTCGCCGTATTCATCAATAGCGCTCTGGTACGGCTGAGCAAGCACTGCAATGCCGCTGTTCAGCAATCTGCGTGCATGTTCAGTTGCACCTGCAACATCGTTTTTGTATCGAGCAGTGTTGTTCGACCCCGCGCTAATTGCTGGCTTCACAATCACGTCACGCGAAAACACACCATCAGACAAATCGGTTTCAGTCTCCGCAAACACCGTTTCCATCACTGCAATGTCGGCGCTCATAAGCTCACGCAAATAGCGCTTGTCCAAGTTCCATTCAACGATGGGCAATGTGTTCATTAAACGCGTTTGAGTTGCCACCACTTTTAGCCATGCACTGAACTCAGGAATGCGTTCGTGATAGTCCCACGGGCTGCGCAACACTGCAATGGAATAATCGCTCCATTGCACCTGCGTGTCGTCCCAGTTCACTATGTTCCACTTCACGCCAGATGCGTCAAGGGCACGACTCAAGATCTCAAGATCTTTGTCGTGCCCTCGCGCTGATTCTGTAGTGACGAGCGCAATCATGTTTGGTGATGTGCTCGTGAAGGTCTACTTGATTTAGTAGTCCTCCATGCCTCCGCCCGGCATTGCTGGCGCAGCATCTGCTGGCTTATCGGCAATAACCGCTTCGGTGGTGAGGAACAAAGCAGCAATTGAACCTGCGTTCTGCAATGCAGAGCGGGTTACTTTCGCTGCGTCAATTACGCCCAGTTTCACGAGGTCTTCGTATTCACCGGTTGCAGCATTGAGGCCTTCGTTGCCCTTCATGTTGCGAACCTTTTCAACGACTACTCCGCCTTCAAGACCAGCGTTTTCAGCAATCTGCTTCAACGGGCCTTCAAGTGACTTAGCCACCATGCGGGCACCTGTTGCTTCATCGCCCTTCAATGTTTCTGAAAGTGCAAACACTGCTGCTTGTGAACGAAGCAATGCAACACCGCCACCAGGAACAACGCCTTCTTCAATGGCTGCCTTAGTGGTGCTTACTGCGTCTTCAATGCGGTGCTTCTTTTCCTTCAGTTCAACTTCAGTTGCTGCTCCAACCTTCAACACGGCAACACCGCCCGAAAGTTTTGCCAAACGCTCTTGCAACTTTTCGCGGTCGTAATCGCTATCGGTATTGTCAATTTCGGCCTTAATCTGCGAAATTCGACCCTTAATGTCGTTGTCGCTTCCTGCGCCTTCGATGATGGTTGTTTCATCTTTGGTGACCACAATCTTCTTCGCGCGACCCAACAAGTCGAGTGTGGTGTTCTCGAGCTTCAAGCCAACTTCTTCGCTAATCACTTGGCCGCCAGTGAGAATGGCGATGTCTTGCAGCATTGCCTTGCGACGATCGCCAAATCCTGGTGCCTTCACTGCAACGCTCTTGAACGTTCCGCGAATCTTGTTGACCACAAGTGTTGCCAATGCTTCGCCTTCAATGTCTTCAGCAACAATCACCAACTGCTTGCCGGTCTGCATTACCTTTTCAAGTACAGGAACCAGGTCGCGCACGTTGGCTACTTTGCCTGCGTACAACAAAATGTATCCGTCGTCCACAATGGCTTCCATGCGGTCGGTGTCGGTTACGAAATATGGCGAGATGTAACCCTTGTCGAAACGCATTCCTTCAACGAGGTCCATTTCCATGCCAAAGGTTTGGCTTTCTTCAACGGTGATCACGCCGTCTTTGCCCACCTTGTCAATGGCTTCTGAAATCATCTGACCAATTTCTTCATCTGCTGCTGAAATTGACGCAACTTGTGCAATTTGTGACTTCGAATCAACTTCCTTCGACAATTCACGAATGCTGGCAACTGCTGCTGCAACGCCTGCTTCAATTCCGCGCTTCAAACTCATTGGGTTTGCACCCGCTGCAACGTTGCGCAATCCTTCGCGCACCATTGTCCAAGCAAGAACGGTTGCTGTTGTGGTTCCGTCACCAGCAACATCGTCGGTCTTCTTGGCAACTTCCTTCACCAACTCGGCGCCAATGCGCTCGTATGGGTCTTCAAGGTCAATTTCCTTGGCGATAGAAACGCCGTCGTTCGTAATGGTTGGCGCGCCCCACTTTTTGTCGAGCACCACGTTGCGACCTTTTGGCCCCAAGGTGACGCGTACGGCGTCTGCCAATTTGTTCATGCCGGCCTCAAGGCCGCGGCGTGCTTCCTCGTCGAATGCGATCATTTTGGACATGATGTACCTCCGTTGTGTTGCCTGAAACTGCGTTAGCACTCTACTGGTGAGACTGCTAATTCGGACAAGACGTGCT
>BJFW01000088.1 GCA_014190095.1 Actinomycetes bacterium
ACCTAGACGGTAGCCAAATCTGACCGTGAACCACCTCGTAGGTAGGCTCGCAGGCAA
The DNA here is from genome assembly GCA_014190095.1 of Actinomycetes bacterium. Taxonomy (GTDB): domain Bacteria; phylum Actinomycetota; class Acidimicrobiia; order Acidimicrobiales; family Ilumatobacteraceae; genus UBA3006. The sequence continues at coordinate 58 of BJFW01000088.1, forward strand.
TGGCTGTCCAATCGCTCTACCGTCGCTATCGCCCTCGTCGCTTCGATGAATTGAAGGGTCAAGAGCATGTGGTCCGCGCTCTGCGCAATGCGGTCATTAACCATCGCGAAGGCCAGGCGTATTTGTTCTCCGGTCCACGAGGCACGGGCAAAACCTCAACTGCCCGCATTCTGGCCAAGGTGCTCAATTGCGAGTCGCCAGAAGATGGTGAGCCATGTGGCATTTGCAATTCATGTGGTTCTATCGACAGCGGTAACTCTTACGACGTTTTAGAACTAGACGCCGCCAGCAACAACGGTGTCGAAAACATGCGCGACCTCATTGAACGCTCTTCGCTTGGCAACCCTGGTCGCCACCGCGTGTTTATTTTGGACGAAGTGCACATGTTGTCGAAGGCAGCAGAAGCAGCGCTCTTGAAAACTCTCGAAGAACCTCCACCGCACGTGGTGTTTGTACTTGCAACTACTGACCCACAAAAAGTGAGCGAAACCATTCGCTCGCGCACGCAGCACCTGCAGTTTCACCTTCTGCCATTGCACGACCTTGAAGAACATGTTCGTTGGGTTATCAAAGACGCCAACTTAAAAGTCAGTGAAGACGCAATTGCACACGTACTTATACAGGGCGGCGGTTCTGCGCGCGACACGTTGTCGGCACTCGAACTCATCGCAGCTGGAGGTGGCGAAGTTGGCGAGCAAATGTCGTCCGATGAATTCATTGAAGCCATCAGCGAACAAGACCCAGCGCGCGCACTTGCTGCAACTGCATTTTCTATTCAGCAAGGCAACGACCCGCGCTCACTCACCGAAGAAATAGTTCGCCACCTTCGCGAATGCTTCTTGTCGCTCATGGCACCAGAACTCGTGCAGTTGCCAGAGCAACGCGCAACCGTTGTTGCCGACCAAGCCCGCAAACTTGGCCCAAGCACACTGGTGCGCAGTATTGAAGTGTTGGGCGAATCACTTATTGAAATGCGCCATGCACCTGATGCACGTTTATTGCTCGAGGTGTCATTGGTGAAACTTACTAATCAAACCTTGGGCGGCGATATTGCAGCAATCATTGGTCGCCTCGAGCGTTTAGAAGCCGGCGTGGTTCGCACAGCCGATGCAACAGGCCCCGTTGCAAAACCCGTTCCGGTAAACCCTGCAACGGGCAAAGTGCAAGTGGGTGGCAAGGCACGCATGCCACAAACGAGCACACCTACACCCGCAACTCAACCAAAACCCGTTGCTTCAACACCTGCGCCGGCATCGGTTTCGAAACCATCCGAACCCGCATCCGATTCACAAGTGGTTGCCAAGTGGGCCGAAGTGCTTACTGGCTTGAAGCCATTTGTTCGCGCGTTGTATTCAGCAGTTACACCGCAATCATGCAACGACACCACACTCACACTTGCCGCGCCAAACGAGATGCACATGACTAAGGCGCAAGAACACATTCCTGTTGTCGTGGCTCAACTGGAAACCGTTACTGGTCGCACACTGGCTATTGAATTCACGGTCGACAAAGATGCCACATCACCAACTAGTCGCAATGCTCGGCCAAAAGTACAGGAAACCGAAATTTCAGACGAAGTAGACCGCAGCGAGATTGTTGATGCACCAAACAAAGCCATGCCATCGGCAATGGATCAGTTGACCAAGGCATTTCCTGGTTCACAAGTTGTCGATCAAGCAAAAAAGAAATAATAAGTAAGACATCAAGGTTATGGCCTCTGCGTACACCACAGCAATGCAAACGCTTATTGACGCGTTGGGTCGTTTACCAGGCATTGGTCCAAAGTCGGCGCAGCGCATTGCGTTTCACTTGCTCAAGACCGACGCGCACGATGTAGAAAAATTAGCGAGCGCAATTACCGAAGCAAAGGCGCTCGTGCAGTTTTGTCAGAAGTGCTTCAACTTTTCCGAAGGCTCGGTGTGCCACATTTGCGACGACTCGCGCCGTGACCAAACTGTGCTGTGTGTTGTCGAGGAATCGCGCGACATTGTGGCCATTGAAAAAACAGGCGAGTTCCGCGGCCGCTATCACGTATTACTTGGTGCCATGAACCCGCTTGAAGGTGTTGGCCCCGATCAGTTGAAAATTCGCGAATTGCTCGCCCGTCTAGACGACGAAGGTATTACCGAAATCATTCTGTGCACCAACCCAAACACCGAAGGCGACGTAACAGCCATGTATTTGGCTCGTTTACTGAAGCCACTCGGTTTGCGTGTAACGCGTATTGCCAGTGGCCTGCCGGTGGGTGGCGACTTGGAATACGCCGACGAACTCACACTCGGTCGAGCACTTGAGGGCCGTCGCGAAATAGAGGGCTAGTTACGTACGTTGGTTTATGACTTCGCGGGGTAGCGACGCCATGCAAATGGTGCATTGATCACGAATGCGATCAACACGAGCAGCACGGCATTCAACAACACTGGCCGCCATATAAATGAGTATCCAAGGTCGGTAACCGCGCTTCCACCAATTACTGCGGTTAATGCAGTTCCACCACTTGGCGGGTGCATGTAACCAAATCGAACCATCAACCCAGCGTGCACGCCCACTGCAACACCAACAGCAAGTGCTGTGTTGTTGAAGGTTTGGGCTGACAACACACCAAGAAACGCTGCAACACAGTGGGCAAGAATCACTGGAACAGGTTGCGCCGCTGGAGCAGTTGGCATCGTAAACAAGATGACAGCTGTTGCACCCATGGACAGGGCAAGTATTGGCGAAACACCGTCAAGCAGTGCATCACTCACCACCCATGTAATGGCCATTGCCAGTGCTGCGCCTATTGCGCCAATGAGCGCATCGGTGTTATTTGCTTTTGGTGAAGGAAACAGATTCATTACACGTTTTGATTACACAGGTTCATTAAACAGTGCGAACAATGAGGGCATCGCCTTGTCCACCACCGCCGCACAACGCTGCTGCACCCATGCCACCACCACGACGCTGCAGTTCATGCAATAGGGTGAGTGCAAGTCGGTTGCCGCTCATGCCTATTGGGTGACCAAGAGCAATTGCTCCACCGTTCACGTTCACAATGTCATCCGAAATTCCCAGTTCCCGCATTGATGCAATGCCTACTGCAGCAAACGCTTCGTTAATTTCAAAGAGGTCAACATCGCTTACTTTTTTGCCAGCACGGTCAAGGGCCTTCATAATGCTGCGGCTTGGTTGATGCAACAACGATGCGTTGTCTGGACCAGCAACCATTCCGTACGAAACAAATTCGCCAAGTGGCTTCACACCACGGCGTTCGGCTTCACGCTTTGACATCATCACAATGGCCGAACCTGCGTCGCTAATTTGGCTTGCGTTACCTGCGGTAACCGTTCCGTCTTTGTCGAATGCGGGCTTCAGCGATCCAAGTGATTCCATGGTGGTGCTTGCACGCACACCTTCGTCGCTGTCAATCACCAACGGTTCGCCCTTGCGTTGTGGAATGGAAATAGGAACAATCTCGTCAGCAAGTCGTCCTGCGGCAATTGCAGCAGCAGCACGTTGGTTGCTCTTCATTGCTAAATTATCTTGCGCATCACGGCTGATGTTGCCTGCTGCGTATCGCTCGGTGCCAAGGCCCATGAGGCAGGCATCGAATGCGCACCACAATCCGTCGCGTTGAATTGCATCAAGCAATTGCACATCACCAAAACGGAAACCACTGCGCGCTCCCATTGCTAGGTAGGGAGCATTGGTCATGCTTTCCATTCCGCCTGCAATCACAATGTCTGCTTCGCCACTAGAAATCATTTGGTCTGCCAAATAAATGGAGTTCAAGCCCGACAAGCACACCTTGTTGATATTGATGCTTGGCACACTCATGGGTATGCCAGCTTTTGAAGCGGCTTGGCGTGAAGGCACTTGACCCTGACCAGCCATGAGCACTTGGCCCATAATCACGTGTTCCACTTCGTGTGGTGCAACGCCAGCGCGCTGCAACGCTGCGGCAATGGCGAAACTGCCAAGGTCTGCAGCGGAAAATGAGGCTAGTGCTCCACTCATTTTTCCGATAGGGGTACGGGCTCCGGCGATGATGTATGAACCTGGCATGACTAGAGCGTAGGCGTATTCATTCATTACCCTCTAACCCATGAAAAGCATCCTCGAAGCCATCGAAAACAATGCCGACACCAAGGCATTTGAAGCCCT
>BJFW01000089.1 GCA_014190095.1 Actinomycetes bacterium
ACTCTTCATTCTTATATCTTTTTGAGTGAATAGGCAATTCTTTGAAAATGATTTGCCTTATTAACAAAGGGTCCGATGGATGAAGGTTGCAAACCGTGTTACTTCCCTGCTTATAGTGCTGGGCTCAAATCAAAATTCAGTAATGGAAACAAGGAGACCCATCATCAGTACACCATTTACAGCAGCAGAAATACTGGAGTGCATCCACGAACTTGGATACACAGCCAGGCTGCGATCAGAAGAAATAGGCGAATTTGGGGAATGTGTATCGATCACCATTACCACCGAGGAGGAATTGGAGTACTACCTGTACCTGGGGTTCTCCGGGCCATATTTTGAGGAATTCGAGATTTCGACATACGTATATACGAAGGAAAACCCCTACCTCGAGGCCAATAGGTGGCATGCAAACGACCATCTGGCCGTGGTGACGGTGGACTGCAATACAGAGACGGGAAACCCTGAATACGAGAACGGCATGTTCACTTTGCATCAGCGAATGATGTGGCACATGGACGGGTTGGAATTAGCTGAAGGCGTTAGGACGGCTTTGGCTATTTGGGACGAAGAGTACGTTGAGCTACTCGGGCAGATTCACCCGGATATTGAAGCTGAGGCCGAATAAGAACTACTTCATTCTCATTTAACTCTGTACTTAGGTTCGAGTTATTTCAACTGTGTCGAATGCGCCTGACTCCAATACTTTGATTCGCAGCCCCAGCACATCTACAGAGTCACCTACGTTCATGACTGGGTCTTGTTGTGTAGGTGTGTTACAAAAACTTCGCGTGAGCGTCCGATTACTTGGGGATACAAGCGACAAAGTCTCACCCGTAACATGACCCTGAGTTGAGTCGACGATGTAAACGACGACACCGTCTTTCTTGAAATGTCCATTGCTGGAACAATCAAATCTGCTGTCCAAACGGCGAGACTCAATCGCCACCAATTTTGTGTCGGAAATTCGGATGCCAACCATTTTCAATCTTGACGAAAGGTTCCCTACGGGCTCAAGTGAGAGCTTGACTGCTGTCGTGTTTTCAAGATTCTTGCAATACACCTGATTTGGCTCCACCCAATCAAGTAGAAAACGCAGCCACCCGCTTAACTGTCTATTTGGCCCGTCCTGGGATGCCATGACGTCATAACCGGCCATGTTCCCACTTGGAATTGCTCGCTCGGGGGCACCAGCGCCGTTTGATCTTGCATCAAACAGCTCCGGCATACCCATCCAAATGAGCGAGTAGTGAACCCAAGCGCTCCAGTAGTTTTTGTTTTCCTGTTCGAAGTATTTGCCAGTAACTGCGAACGCAGGAATGCTGCCCTCTGCTGTGTTGAACGAGCGTTCAAGACCAGTATCGACAGCGCCCTGAGTGCCTTCAATGACAACCCCTTGTCCCTTAGGCAGGAAAAATACGACAGCATCAACGCTTGAAAAATCAAAAGCACTGTCTGCTGCAGCAAACGCAGCATCGCCGAATGCAACATTTGCTGGGAATGCTCGTGGGGTGTACCAAGAAGAGCTGGCACCCGGCATTCGAACCCACGTCGGATGTATTTTCCAATTGATTTGGACTTTTCCTTGGCTTGCCGTCTCCATCCATGTCTCAAATAATTTTGCCTGCGAAACACTCTCGTCAAGCTGAGATTTGTTGCCTGGTAAGTCTGACCAATCAAGTGGAATCATCGCATACGTGATCACTCCAGAATTGCGGAAGCTTGTAATTGGTCTCCGTGGAAAGGCAACATATGGACCGTTTGGATATGTCGCGCGATGGATGCTTCGCTCTTGTATTTCACAACTGGCCAATCCATCGGAGGCGACAGTCGGGGCAAAAAAGGTCTGTGATTTGCTGGAAGCTGACGAACCACTGTTTGTATTACTAGACCTAACCTGCCAAACAGTTTTGCTACCAGTCTTGACGCAAACATATTTCACTTTCTTTACAACCTTGACCTGACCGACCTTGGCACATTTACCTGAATTTGTTGCTGCGTCTGCAACCACACCATTTGACGTTAGAAAAACCAAAAAACTCACGGCAATCACTCGTCTTAAAGCCTGTGTCCTTGTCATAGAAATGCCTCCTACTTGGTCTTGTCAGAGAATACATTACCTGAATTCAGAGAAACTCTGTTCCCACGCATGTCTCACGTAAGCAATTTGTATTGAACTAAATGTGTTTCTTATTTGGTGGATTGCGAAGGCGCTGATATTAAGTTACAAATCGAGTGTGGTCCGCTTATCGAAGTACTCACAGTTGTTGCACTTCTCGCCCGCTACTGGCATGTCGCCTGAAAGCAGCGTGACTACCTCAGCAATAAAGCCTTCGAACTTCTTGGGGTTCACTTCAACTGGTTCATATTCGGCGTTGAATCCCACGTTGTAGAAGTCTGCTGAGTGTTGTGAAGCTTCAGCAATTTCCCACACCAATAGACCAAGGGTTTCGCACTTGCGAGGTTCGTCTTTTTTGGGGTTCGACAAGATGTAGTCGTATGCGGCAAGTTGTGGCCAATAGAACTCGGCTTTGCCGCCTTGGCTGACCACTTTGGTGTCGATTACTCCATAAGTTCCATTGTCGTACGCCATAAGGAAGTCGTACTTACCACCCAAGGTAAATGGGGTTACTTCCCCGTTCACCACAATGGGAGTGCTTTCCAGCATTTTGCCTGTGGAGTGAACAACACCTGAAGGAAGTGTTGGTGAAAAGTCGTGAGAGTGTTTGGTTTTGTACCACTGCTCTTGTCGAGAAGACAGCGACATGACAATGCCGGGGAATGGTCCTTGGTGGGACACGCCATAGGCATAACGCATGTAGAAACAACGCTTGCAACCCGACCAACCAAAGGTGAGGTCTGAAGGGCTAATGCGGGTTTTGGCGAACTGTTCGGGCATGAGGAACAACCCAGTTATTCGGGCGTCACGTACGCGGCGGTGATTCCACCATCGATGATGAGCGACTGGCCTGTCATCCACGACGACTCATCGGATGCCAAGAACAAAGCTCCGTTTGCAATTTCTTCAGGTTCGCCAAAGCGACCCATTGGAATGTGTACGAGTCGACGGTTTCGCTTTGCATCGTTATCAAGGAACGCTGCCAACAATGGAGTCATGACCGGGCCAGGACACAATGCGTTTGCCCGAATGCCTTTGCGCGCATATATAACGGCGATTTCGCGAGTCATGGCCAACACGGCACCTTTAGATGCGGTGTAGGCAATTTGTGGTGTTGCCGCACCCATGTGGGCAACAAACGATGCCACGTTCACGATGGTGCCCTTGCCCTGTTCGATCATGTGAGGGATTGCGTATTTGCAGCCGAGCAATACACCTTTGACATTGATGTCCATGGTGCGTTCGTACACCGACATTGGTGTGGTTACCGGATTGTCGTCTTCGCCAAGCATGACGCCCGCATTGTTATACAACACGTCCACACTGCCGAACGTGCTGTTGGCAAAACCAACAACTTCCTTCCAGGAGTCTTCGCTGGTTACGTCGGCGTGAATGTAGGCAGCAGAGCCGCCTGCAGATTTGATTTCATCAACTGCTGATTGGCCATCAATAAGGTCGGACACCACAATGTGGGAACCTTCTCGCGCAAATTGCAGTGCGGCAACACGGCCAAGACCGCCTGCCGCCCCAGTGATGATGGTGACTTTTCCAGATAACCGTGCCATGTTTGTCCTTATATATAGAGCGTTGTGCGTGAGGTGCTACGCGCGTTCGAAATATCGAGTGAGTTCCCAGTCGGTGACTGTTTGATTGAAGGCTGCCCATTCGGCTTTGGCCATGGTCAAGATGTGGTGATGAACTTCGTCGCCGAAGCATTCGCGAGCACTATCGCTTCTTTCCCAACAATCAATGGCTTCTGACAACGTGCTTGGAATGCGGGTTACATCGGTTGCCTCGTAGCCGTTGCCAACACTTGCGGGTTCGAGTTTCAGTTGATGGCGAATGCCATACAAGCCGCCAGCAATGGTGCCGGCGAAGGCAAAGTAGCTATTGGCATCGGCGCCTGGAATTCGACATTCAACGCGCGCACCCGAACCGTGGCCAACCACGCGGTAACCAAGAGTTCGATTGTCGCTTCCCCATGCAACTGCAGTTGGTGCCCATGAACCAGGTTGAAAGCGGCGATAGCTATTTACTGTTGGT
>BJFW01000090.1 GCA_014190095.1 Actinomycetes bacterium
GGTGAGCCAAGATCCGCATATGTTTCATGAAACCATCAAAGAAAACTTGTTATATGCCAAGCCAAGTGCAACTGAGGCTGAAATGATTACTGCCTGCACGGCCGCTCACATTCATGATGTAGTTGCCGGCCTTGCTGATGGTTACAACACCGTGGTGGGCGAACGCGGCTATCGATTATCGGGTGGAGAAAAACAACGCTTAGCCATTGCCCGATTGCTGTTGAAGAACCCTGCAGTCATGATTTTGGACGAAGCAACCAGCCACCTCGACAATGAGAGCGAAGCACTAGTGCAAGCCGCACTTGATAACGCCATGCACAACCGCACGTCGATTGTGATCGCACACCGTCTGTCTACTATTCGCGACGCCGACAGAATTGTGGTGTTAGATGAGGGAGTGGTCGTGGAACAAGGAACGCATGAAGAATTGATGACTCGTGATGGTTTCTATGCTGCACAAGTTCGTGCTGGTGGCACAGCACTACAGGGATAATTGTGAGCGACGACGAACTCACGCTGTCAGTTAGCCAATACATCGATGTAGTGAACAATGTGTTGAAGAGCACCATGGGCGAAGGCGTGTGGATCCAGGGTGAAATTGAAGGGTTCAATAACCGCACCAAGCACACCTATTTCAATGTTGTGGAACGAACCGATGGCAAAAAGGCCTCAGTGAACGTTGCTATCTGGGAATTCAACCTCAAACGATTGAAGCCATTGCTTGAGAAACATCGACTAACACTCGCCGACGGCATCAAAGTGCGATTGTTTGGCACTGGCGACTTATATGCCGAACGCGGTTCGTTCAGCTTCAAGGTATCCAATATTGACCCACGATTCACACTCGGCGACTTGGCCGGCCAACGCGATGAAATTGTGCAGAAGCTGAAACTCGCCGGGCTGTACGAAGCCAATAAGCGGGTGAAGCTGCCTGTTGTGCCATTACGCATTGCGTTGCTCACCAGTATTGGTAGCGCAGCGCATGCCGACACATTGCATGAACTTGAGGCTTCGGGTATTGGCTTTGAAGTGTTTGTGTACGACGTACGCGTTCAAGGCGAAGACGCTGCACCAACTGTTGTTGCAGCGATAAAACAAGTAGCCAAACGCGATGACATTGACCTAATCATGTTGGTGCGTGGGGGTGGTTCGAAGACTGACCTCTTGGCATTTGATACCGAAGCGATTGCAACTGCTATCGGTAAATGTGTAAAACCGGTATTCACCGGCATTGGTCACGAAATAGATTTCAGCATTGCCGATGAAGTTGCGCACCGTGCGTTTAAAACCCCAACGGCGTGTGCTGCTGGGGTTGCCGAAGTAGTGAATGAGTTCGTGCAAAGCACTGAAGAAGCGTGGGCACAAATTGCTGCGACTGCCAGTGAGTTGTTGCAAAGCGCAGAACATGAATTGGTTCGTTCACTCGACCGCATTCGTAGACGACCAATGGACGTGTTGAATTTGGCTGCGCAATCATTGAAGGGTGCAAGCGACAGGTTGCGCTTACTTGACCCTGTGAACACCATGGCGCGCGGCTGGAGCATTACGCGCGACTCACAAGGCAGAACAGTGCGCAGTGCTACGCAGGTGTCAGCGGGCGAGCAGATGACCACCCAGTTATCTGATGGAACTATTTCAAGTACGGTCAATTCATAAAGAAGGTGAAGGCGCATGGCAACGAAAAAGGCAGCAAAAGCAGTAGATGAGAACACTGGTTATGCCGAGGCGATTGGCGAACTGGAGTCCATCTTGGACGAATTGGAAAGCAACGATGTAGACGTAGATGTGCTTGCTGAGCATGTAAAGCGTGCATCGGAGCTGATTGAGCTCTGCCGTGACCGGATTGGCAAAGCAAAACTTCGCATTGAAGAAGTTGTTGCACAAATTGACGCCGACTAATTAACGCCAATTCAAGCCCCTAACCTGAACCCGTGCACGCCGCGCCACAATCACTACTTGATGTTGCCTTTCGCGTAGATTCGCGCCTGGAGGCGTTGCTTGCTGTTGAACGCGAGCGTTGGGCGAAGGTGGATGTAGATCTCGTTCCACCCATTGATGAAATTGCGCGGCTGGTGCTTGCCGGTGGCAAACGGTTACGACCAGCTTTTTGTTTCTGGGGTTTTGTAGGTGCAGGCGGTGACCCAACCGATGAATTGGTGATCGATGCTGGTGCAGCACTTGAACTGTTGCATGCGTTTGCGTTGTTTCACGACGATGTAATGGACGGTTCACTCACCCGCCGAGGAGAACCAACAACGAACGCAAAGTTTGAAGCCAGCCACGCTGCAAACACGCTTGCAGGCGAGTCGCGCAGATTTGGCGATGGCGTTGCCATTTTGGTGGGCGACTTGGCGTACGTATATTCCGATCAGCTGATGCGCAACGCGTCGCCACAAGCGTGGACTATTTGGAATGAATTACGGATTGAACTGAACTTTGGCCAATACCTCGACATGTTGGGTTCGGCAATGAACGAACGTCGTCGCGAAAAGGCAGAACGCATTTGTCGATATAAGAGTGGAAAGTACACCATTGAACGTCCGTTGCATTTAGGTGCATTGCTTGCTTCACCAACACGCGGAGACGAATTGATTCCCGTGCTTTCCACATATGGTTTGCCACTTGGTGATGCATTTCAAATGCGCGACGATGTGCTTGGCGCGTTCGGTGACACCGCAATAACTGGCAAGCCGGTTGGCGACGACCTGCGCGAAGGGAAGCCAACGCCACTGATGGCGATAGCGACAGCGCGTGCGAATGCTGTGCAAATGAAAGAACTACAACTGGTGGGCAATCAAGATTTAACGCCACAGCAGATTGCTCGCGTGCAAGAAGTGATTCGCGAAACGGGCGCGCTTGACGAACTCGAGTCAGTGATCACTCGCCTCACCGATGAGGCCATTTCAGCTGTGCAACATGTGCCGTTTGCACAGTCGGTCCGTGACGAATTGATCACGCTTGCCGAATACGTTTCATGGAGAACGGTGTAACGAATTCTTGACTGTGACGGTAGGGTTTAGTCCATGGCCGTAACCATTCGCATTCCCACCACACTTCGTCCACTTTCCGGTGGAGCATCAACCGTTTCAGTTGAAGGCAGCACGCTCGCAGAAGTACTCGCAGCGTTGAACGCCATTCACCCAGGTTTTGCAGATCGCTTGTTTGACGATGCAGGAAACCTGCACAAGTTCGTAAACGTATTCGTGTCTGATGACGACGTTCGTTACCTCGATGGGCTGAACACCAAAGTGCCAGCCGGCGAAACCGTTTCCATCATTCCTGCCGTAGCCGGTGGTTGCTGAGCGTTCTTACGCCACACGATCATGTTGCGACTGTGAGTCGTAATCCAGATACAGCTCATGGCAATGAAGCCAGGCTTGTTGAACACAATTGCGTAAGCCAGCCACGGGGCTGAACCGCACAGCACCATGCCCCAGCCCCACCATTTGCGGGCGCCAACCAGCCACATGCCGGTGATGCCGACAAATTCGAATCCCAGCAGGATCCATGTCCAGGTTGCTTCGTTATGCATGCTTCTATTTTGACGGCAAAATGACTGACGAAACCGCCGATTTACTGGCATAATAAGCACTATGGCAACGGAAACAGTGGTGTTAGACAAGATTGACAAGCAAGTCCTCAGTATTTTACAAACTGACGGACGAATCTCTTGGCAAATGCTAGGAGACCGAGTGCATTTGTCGGCCAATGCTGTTGCCGAACGAGTCCGGCGAATGACGAGGGCTGGCGTCATTCGCGGATTCAAAGCTGAAGTGAACCAGGCGGCACTGGGTCGCACGCTGGAGGCCGTGATTGATGCCCGTATGCCACACACCCAAGGGTTTGACGACGCGGTGATGAAGCGCGACGACGTGTTGTGGGCCGCCCACGTAACGGGAGAATCGGATATCACGCTGGCTGTGGCCTGCGACGGTACGGCTGGGCTTGACTCGTTATTGCGCTGGTTGCAGCGCGAAGGTGCGACGGAAACCCGTACCGACGTGGTGTTGCGCAAGATTCGTTGAGCACGTCTTGTCCGAATTAGCAGTCTCACCAGTAGAGTGCTAACGCAGTTTCAGGCAACACAACGGAGGTACATCATGTCCAAAATGATCGCATTCGACGAGGAAGCACGCCGCGGCCTTGAGGCC
>BJFW01000091.1 GCA_014190095.1 Actinomycetes bacterium
CAACGCAACCGCATTGGTCATGATATTCTGGCATTACTGGAGTCACTTGCGAAACGTGATTTAGTTCCCGTACTTACACGTCAAGCAGACTTGTTGCGCGACGACGATGACTTATTGAATGAGCTCGCTGGAACACTTAACCCAACAGACGCACTTGCACTTGCAAGTGCCCCCATTGCATTGGCACGTCGAGCAATTAGGTCTTGGCTCACCAACCCGCTTGTTCCCGATAGCGCAACGGTTGAGCGTGTACTTGAAGTTGCACGCGGAAACACCCTTGCCTGCGACATTGGACTTGGTCGTCAAGTACGCCGAAGCCAGCAACAATTACGAATTACTGAGCCAGAAACCTCCAAATAAAGAGGGTTTTCTGAAACATTGCGGGTTTTTATTGGTGTATCGTCTCGCCTGATGTTGAACGCAAGCCAAATTCACAACGAGGAAAGTCAATAATGCCACCAAAACTGCGGGGTAAGTGGGCCCTTGGAATTACCCCACGAAACCTCACCTGGATCATTAAAGACAAACTTGCCATTTGCGAACGTCCTGGCGGTTTCGGCGCAAATCACCGCCGAGTACGTCGCCAAGAAGAAATTATCTGGCTTCGTGAAAATGATTTCGGCTGCGTCATTTCCATCATTGGTGCTCCGCATAACTTGCACAACTACGACGAGCTCAACATGCCGTATAGGCACCGCCCTTTAGTCAGTTTTGATGATATGGACCAGTGGCTTAAGTTGTTCTTTAACGACATTCATGACTTGCTGCGCAATAACCACAAAGTTATTGTGCACGCAGAAGAAGTGAGTGACCGCTTAGTTGGATTGATGGGCGGATACATCCGTTGGTCTGGTCTGGTAGACGATGCACCACAGGCCATCATTCTCACCGAACGAATTGGTGGTCGTCAGCTCGACCCCGATTCGCGCGAACTCATTCTCCGAGCTCACGAACTTCGTTAATGAGCGGTCGCCGAGTCGTAGTCACCGGCATCGGTGGAGAACTTGGCTCTCGTGTTGGCGCTCTGCTCGAAGAGCAAACGTGGGTTGGCGAGATTGTTGGCATTGATGCAAACCCTCCACGACGCCGACTGCGCCGCACCATGGTGCACGTCATTGAACCACACGAACACGATGCAATTGCGCAACGAATAGTTGATGCAAACCCACACGTCATCATTCACTTGGGCGTATGGGAACCCGATGCTCGCCTGTCCTCACACGATGCACAATTGCATACGCAGGCTTACGCACATGCCGTATTTGAAGCAGCATTGCGCGTTCCCGAATTGGAATCGGTAGTTCTTCGCAGCGGTGTAGAGGTGTACGGAAAGAATGGGCACTCGCCTCAAGTGCCAAACGAACATCAACCACTCGAACCACAATCACTCTTTGGCCAGATGTTGCTTGGCTTAGAGCACAAAGCAAGTGAGTTGGCAATTGCACGCGGCACCACTGCAACCTTGTTGCGACTTGCACCAGTAGTTGGTCCACATGTTCCAAGCCCGCTTGGTCGCATGTTGCGATTGCCAGCAGTGCCCTTTAATCCGATTGGGTCAGCACGATTTTCTGTAATTGAAGACGGAGATGCTGCACAGGCATTTGTATCTGCCACTCAGCACCAACCACATGGCGCTGTCAACGTTGTTGCCGATGGCTCAATCAGTATCGCTCAAGCAGCATTACTCGGGCATCGCTTGGCTATTCCAACGATCGGGCCAGGTTGGTGGGCGGCAAAGTCGCTGGCAAAAATTGCAGGGGCACCCGTGCCAGAGCACGTTGTTGAACTGCTGTCACATGGGCGTTTGGCGTCTAACGAATCGATGTTGCCAATGCTCAACTTTGCGCCATTGCACAGCACAAAACAAGTGCTTACACGTTTATATGAGTGGCCAAGTGTTATTCGCATTCAACCAACACGCAAGGTCGCATAGCCATGCCTTTCGTACATGCAACTGATGGAACACGCATTCATTATGAAGTGACAGGAAAATCTGGGGCAACTCCAGTGCTCATGATTCAAGGTCTTGGTGCAAGCAAGAACGCTTGGAACCTGCAGCGCATTGCAATGGCTACACGGTTTCGCATCATTTCATTTGACAACCGTGGTGCAGGCAGAAGCGATAAGCCGGCAGAACCTTTCACGCTTGAACAGATGGCAGACGATGCGATTGCGGTTCTTGATGCTGCAGGCATTGACACTGCACACGTTGTTGGCGCATCGATGGGCGGGGTCATCAGCCAAATCGTTGCAGTGAAATTTCCACATCGCGTTCGCTCGCTCACCCTGGTATGCACCGCATGTCGAAACCACCCGTGGCGCCAAGAACTCTTGCAAACATGGGCAAAAACTGCTGCAGAAAAGGGCATGATCGAAGTCGGCAAAGTTGCTGCGCAATGGGTCATGAGCCCGCGTTCATTCCGCCGTTTAGTACCCGCATTTACTTGGATGGGGCCGCTCGCTGCACTTCGCCCACGACATTCATTTGTGTCACAAATTGACGCCATTTTGAATACACGCGAGGACCTTGTTGATCAGTTGTCAACCATCACCGCACCAACCATGGTCATTGTGGGCAATCAAGACATCCTCACGCCACGCGGCGATAGCGAAGAGATTGCTGAGCGAATTCCTAATGCCGAATTGGTGGTTATTGCTGGTGCAGCACACGGCTTAATGATGGAACACTCATCAACATTCAACAGAATCTTGATTGAGTTTCTGCAGCGCACAGAACTTGCGCGTGTGTCCGAACAACAACTGACTGCCTAGTAATGCGCGTAGTAGTTATTGGCGCAGGTCTTGCTGGCCTCCTAGCAGCACAACAATTGCACAACAATGGACATGAAGTTGTCGTTCTGGACAAAGGTAAAAGCCCAGGCGGTCGCTTGGCAACGCGTCGCATTGGCGATGCAACGCTCGACCACGGCGCACAGTTTTTCACCGTTCGAGAGCCGGAATTTGAACCTCATGTTCAGCAATGGATTCATGCTGGTGTAGTTCGCGAGTGGTGCAAGGGTTTTTCTAATCAAGACGGTCACCCCCGCTACATCGGTGCGAGTGGCATGAACGGCATTGCCAAACACCTTGCACAAGGTATTGATGTTCGCTGCAATACATTTGTGTTTGAGGTAACTCGAAACGAAGACACATCATGGTCAACCAAGATCGATGATGGAACTGTGTACCAATCAGATGCTTTGATCGTTACCTGCCCGTTGCCGCAGGCATATTCGTTACTCATTACTGCACACGTTGAGATTCCCGAAGCGCTGTTTCAATGTGCGTACGACCGCACACTGGGTCTGCTTGCTGTACTTGACGGCGAAAGCGCCGTGCCTGCACCAGGCGGCATACAGAACCCCGATGAATCACTGCAGTTTGTCGCCGACAACTACATGAAGGGCATCTCGCATATTCCAGCACTCACCCTGCACTTTTCCCCAGCATTCAGCGAACAACACTGGGACGATGAGCCACATGCCTTGCATCAATTACTCATCAAACATGCACAGCCTTTTCTTGGACATGCACGCATTGTGGAGAGCCAAGTAAAAAAGTGGCGGTTTGCTACGCCGCGCACACCGTGGCCGCAACGCATTTGGCAACATGATTCGCTTGTTATTGCTGGCGATGCAATGAGCGGGCCAAAGGTTGAAGGCGCTGCACTTTCAGGGCTTGCCGCAGCAATCGCAATTAGCGAATTACAGAACTAAGCAACGCGCCTGGCGCTGCACGCAACGCATCGGTTGCTTCGCCTTGCGGCATGCGATTGCACTCTGCTTCAGCAAGCTGTACATAACTCTTTGCTGTTTCGATTGCGCGTTGCACGCCATCGCCTGCGCGCACAATTTCGAGAGCGCGAAGTCGTTCGGCTTGCGAAAGTGGTTTGCCCAGCATGTCGCGCAATTCGTCT
>BJFW01000092.1 GCA_014190095.1 Actinomycetes bacterium
TGAACGCATTTATGTACATGAATCGCAGTTTGATGAATTTGTAGATGGTTTCGTTAACTTGGCTCGGGAATACAAACTTGGTAATCCATTAGACCCTGAGACCACGATTGGGCCGATGGTCAATGCGACTGCTGCAACTTTTGTGCGGTCTCAAATACGCGATGCGTTGGCACAAGGTGCTGTTGAACTTCTTGGTGAATCGCAATTTCAAAACTCGGTTGTTGGCACGCCATATTTAGGACCAACAGTGCTGACCAATGTGGATCATTCGATGAGCGTGATGCGCGACGAATCGTTCGGGCCGGTGATTGGGATTATGAAGGTAACTTCAGATGCAGAAGCGATTGCCTACATGAACGATTCGCAGTACGGATTATCGGCATCCATTTGGACCAATGACCAAGACGCAGCTATTCGTATTGGTGAACAAATCGAGACGGGAACGGTGTTTATGAACCGTTGCGATTACGTTGACCCAGCATTGGTGTGGACCGGGGTTAAAGAAACAGGGCGAGGCATAGCGCTATCGGCACTTTGGTTCGATACGTATACACAGCCAAAGTCGTTTCACCTGAAAACAGTGTGAACCTGCGCGTTTCTATTTTTCGGTTTTTTCACCTTTAACAAACGCTGCTGCTTCGGCAAAACCGTTGGCAGCTAGTTCTTTTGCGAGGTCGGCCTTAACTGCTTGAACCACTCGGTGTGTTCCATTGCAGTTCTTGTTGGCATCTGTTGAATATCCGCATCCACATGTACCCATAGTGATTGTCTCCTTTTGATTAAAAAGTATCAGTGATTACTGATCGCGGAAGAGTCGTCCTGCGGCTTCTTCGTAGAGTTTTACTACCGACATCTCCCCCGACTTGGGGCCATAGGTCGCAAGGGCTTGCTGATGCAGTTGTTCCACAATGTGGGCAAGCTTGGTGTCAATTCCTGTCTTTTCACCGAGGGCAATGCCAAGTTGGATGTCTTTACATACCAAGTCAATAGTGAACCCGTCGTCGTAGTTGCCAGCTTCGAACACGCTGTTGATGTCGTATTGCAAGAAATTGGACTGGCTGGGTGAAGCACACAGTGCTTGTTGTAGCACACGCAAGTCGAGACCAAGTTTTGAGCCGATAGCCAGAACTTCAGAAGTGCCGGCTGCATACATGAACCACAACAGATTGAGCAGCACTTTGATTCCGTACCCTGCGCCATTTGGACCTGCGTGATAGATCTGCTCGGGCATGCCGCCGAGTGCACGGAACAGTGGCAGGTGTTGTTCGAAGTGTTCTGTGGTGCCGCCAACGAAGATTTGAAGTTGAGCCGAATTGCGGGAAGCGCCGATTGGGGCTTTGGCTAGGAATGACACAGGAGCTTCCATGACTGCGACACCTTTAGGGTCGGCGAGTTCTTTGATTTCGTTAGCAACTTCTACCGACGAGGTGCTCATGTCGATGAAGGTGCTTCCTGGTTTCATCTGCTCAAGCACGCCGCCACTGCCGATCATGATGTCGCGAACGTGGTGTGGTGCGGGAAGCACGGTGATGACGACGTCGCTTTTGCTACCTACTTCTGCTGCGCTGTTGGCCCAGGTTGCGCCGAGTGCGATGAGGTTTTCGGCTTCGGCTTTGTTGAGGCTGTGAACCACCATGGGGTAACCGTGCGACAATGCGCTGACGGCCATGGGGTTACCTAAATTGCCAAGCCCGATAAGGCCAACAGTTGGAAGGCCTTGGGTATTTTCAGAAGTCATTTTCTGAAAATACCACCCCCTACATATTTGAGAAAACTAAGGCGGTTAGGTGCAATTGGCTTGTGGGCCAGGCGGAAAACAGAGCCTCATCTTTTCGTCTTCATATTCGGCATGAATTTCGAGATTGAACCCTAAACCGTTAATAACATCAAGTAAATCCCAAACTGAAATATTGACCCCTTGACCCTCTAATTCAGCAACCCTTTCCTTAGTGATACGCATGCGGCAAGCCAGATCTTCTTGAGAAAGACCTAATTTTTCACGAATCTCATCAATCGAATACACCGGATTTTCCTTCATCATGCGATCGAGTTCTGGTTGCAATTTGGCAAAATACTCTGGGTCTAACAGCATGTGCTCGTTAAGACTTGAGTAGGAACGTTTTGTTTTCATTTTGATTCTCCTTGTTCAATTTCGTATTTCATAAAGATCTGATCGGCGATCGGAATCATTTTTTTGTACCAGCGATTCCAATTTGGTGTTGTGTCTTCTTGCTCGCTTTTATTGCCGCCTACGAGGACCACTATTGTTTGCTCTGAATCGCTTATCAACAGGATTCGAATGCCTTTTGACACGCGGAGTTCCTTCATTTTGTGGTATCGAGACCCCCGGATGTGACCTACGTATGGGCGTTTGGTGTTTGACCCTCTCAACTGGACATGTTTCAAAGTGGTGTCTATTTTTTCCTGTTCTCTTTCAGACAATGTTTCAAACCATTGAATGAATTCCGGTCTGTACTTAACTTCCCCTGTTGAAATGTGCGCCTCACTTATGTTGACCTGCCTAAAGCAGTCCCCCAAACGGGATCAACGAGAATGAGTGCGCGCGTCCGTCATCGCGGAAGGGTTTCTAGGTCAGTTCATCAACCTCCTGTGCATTTCCTAGACCAAGAGTGATTTTCTTGCGATCATGCTCAATTTGAATATTGAACCAGCAACCAAGACAGTCGAAGTAATAGAAAATATCCCACACAGTGTTGTCCACACCTTTGTTTTCAATTTCAATCACTTTTTCAATTGTGGTGTGCATTTGCCAGGCAAGTTCTTCTCGACTAACACCAAGGCGCTCGCGGATTTTGGCAGGTGATTCAATTGGGTATTTCAGGTAATGACGACGGAATCGGGCTTCGTTGTAGAGCCAAGATTCTTTTGCGTTCAGAACAACATTCTGAAATTTGTAAAACAGATTGATTGGTTTCACTGGTGCTCCTACATCGTTGATGCTGCGTGCGTGGGCACTGCAGATTGTTGAAGGACCGCGCTAAGCGATCGATGTAGGCCAGCCCGTGGGCTAAGCGATACTGAAAATCTAGCGGTTTCTGAGGCGCTAGCCGGCTTGGCCGACGAGCATGGCACGAATGCCAAGACCCATAATGAATAAACCACCAAAGCCGTACAACAGGTACACGCGACCTTTGAGTTGTGCGCGGTACGAATAGATAATCGCGATTGCGATGATGGCTACGAAACCGTAGAACGCGTGAAACGCTGGGAACACAGCCTTGTCGCGGTTGACCATGATGACGCCCAAGATGACTTGCACAAACATGGTGGCTTCGGCAACTCCGGTGTACCACCACAATGCGCGGGTGCGTAGAGCGACAAGTTTGTGTGCGGTGAGCGCCCAGATGCCGGCAAGGCCGTTGGCAATAATGACGACCCACGCCCAGTTGGTGTGGAGGTTGTTCAGTGTTTCGGGGCTCACAGGAAGAACAATCTACCCCACCGTGGTGGTGGCTTCATTGCCAGTGTCCACGATGGTGAGGTTTTTGTTGACGTCTATATGAAACGTGGTGATGGAACAGTTATCGAGGTGGGCAACCACCAGTTGGTCGTCATTGGTGGCACAGCCAATGACGGCGTTGATGGCAATGAAGTGGCTGAAGATGACGGTGTCGTGGTTCAGGTTTTTCACGAAGTTGCCGATGTCGTTTTTGTAGTCCACAAATTGTTGGCCAAGTTGTTGCCAGGTGCCGGCCATGGCTTGTTGCAACCATGGGCCGCGTTCTTCAAACGCGATGTTGCTAGGTGTGGGAATTTCGGACACTTCTTGGTGAATGCTGATTGGAGTGTTCTTTGCTT
>BJFW01000093.1 GCA_014190095.1 Actinomycetes bacterium
CTGTGACCACACCACCGGCAACGCGCACGATGTCCGCAGGCGCTGCACCGAAGTTGTCGTTCCATGTTCCCGCAGCCGCCCAGACCTCGTCGTACTGCAACAAGTCCGGGTCGACGAACACTCGCAGTTGGGTTGTGTGACCAAAGGGAGGCACGCCGTCGTTGGTTTAAGCAACCCTTTGACGAACAGATGAATCAGTCGATTCGCTGCCCTGCTCGTTGGAGTACCTCTGCAAGTTCTCCAGTAATCGGCATTGGCTGAGTGGCCCGAACCCTCGCACGCCCCGTGTTCCCTATTGGATATCGACCCGACAACGAACCAGGTCCCGCTACCGCAATCCTTGATAACTGACCTCGAACTTCACGCACATCTCGTTGCACAATTGCAGCGACAAACATCGATCCGTGCACTCTCACATGCAACCATGCCCACGGCTGACTGAGAACATGAGCATCTTCCAACAAGGACCAACAACGGTCATAGTCCTTCAACTTCCACGCTTGACGAGACTCAATGAGGTTCTGGCGGAGACGAATGCGAATCTCTTCAGTCGGGCGAACCATGACCTCAATTTTACTGGAGGAACAACATGAACTCTCGCACCTGCAATCAGAGACAGAACAATCAGGAATCCGAATGCAATAATTACCAGATGAACGCATTTGGTTACATCGGCTCATTCATATCTGTCATTGCTGGATGTCTCGGGCTCATCTGGCCGAAGCAAGTAAGCCGAACGATTGGACTTCAGATTCCTGGTCGACTTGGAACTTCAGAGGTACGCGCCACCTACGGTGGACTCTTCATCGGCGCAGGTCTTGCTGTCACACTTATCGCCACTAGCGATGCTGCGCTCGTGCTCGGAGCGGCATGGGCTGGAGCCTTTATTGCACGAGCGATCTCATTCGTCATCGATAAATCACGTACGAAAGAGAATGTCGCCGGCCTCGTTATCGAAGGCGTGATGGCAGCATTGTTGATTCTCGCCTGAGCAATCAGTCGCGCTTGAGGTCGGTGACTACACCACCAGCAACGCGCACGATATCGGCAGGCGCTGCACCGAAGTTGTCGTTCCATGTTCCTGCCGCAGCCCACACTTCGTCGTATTGCAACAAGTCCGGATCAACAAACACCCGCAGTTGAGTGCTGTGACCAAAGGGAGGTACGCCACCCTTGGTTTAGGCAACCCTTTGCGGATACTTCAATTGCCTTAGGATTTACCGATCATCCAATTCTCCTATTTTTCAATTTCTGCTTTCATGTGATCGGTGAGTTTCTCAAGCAGTCGAACTAATTCCACTGCTTCTGACTTTTCTAAGACAGCGAACAGTTCTACGTACTTCTGATGAACTGTCGGAAGTGACGTATCAAGAAACCGCCGACCTTTAGTGGTCAGTTCCACCACTTTGATTCGTTTGTCAGATTCGTCTTCAATACGCGTAGCTAATCCATCTGCTTCAAGCCCATCGACGATACGTGTCACACCACGCGGAGTGAGATCAATCATCTGAGCAATTTCACCCATGGTGAGTGCCTGCTCATTACGCAACATCCAGAGAACCAGGAGACGAGAAGCGGGAATCCCAAGAGGGGTCTCAACATTGAGCAGAAGCCAGCGTGGAAAAAGGTGGCTTAGTCGGCCAACACTCGCCGCAGTAAACGGAGCCGCTGCGGCTCTGGACATCTTTGCCAAATCAGAGGAAGTCGGTTTTGCGCTTACTGAAGGAATTTTGACCTGATGGCTCATGGGCCAAAGATAACAGAACTTCTTACCTTTTATTTACCTAGGTAAGTTATTATGATCAGACCCCAACATAAAGGATGTCAACCCGTGAAAATCAAAACAAGCTTCAGCATCACTGCTGCCCTGTCAATCATTTTCCTCAGCGCATGCTCGAGCAGTTCAGAGTCATCAGATTCAACTACCGCATCCTCTTCAACCGATGCCGCTGCTCTATCTTTGACCGACACCACTGACGTTGTGAAGGCAGCTTCGTGGAACCCCACAATCAAGATCTCCTATTCAGATGGCAGCATCAACTTCCAGCCCGATGGCATTCCCAACCATGAACGTGATGCGTACTACGCAGTGCCAAATGCAGGTGTCGTAGTGCCAGATGCCAGTACGGCAAACATCATTAAGGATCCAACTTCGGCTCAGACATATTCATTTGATATTCCTTCGGTTCCGACTTTCTCGTCAACTACTACAAAAACAAGTTTGGGCTCCATTGGAGTGATGATCTCGGGTGCAGTTCTCTACAACCCATTCGAAGGCGATGGAACAACTGTTGCGATGGCAAATAACTTCACAATCACTAATGAAGCTGGAATTACAGCTTCATTTGTTGACAAGTGCGCGGGTCATCCCACTCCCGGTATGAATGGCACGGGCGGTGCTTACCACTACCACGGGTTACCTAATTGTGTAACAACCAAAGTTGACACAACTACTGGACCATCCCACATCATTGGTATTGCACTTGATGGCTACTTCATCTACGGCGCAAACGACATCAACGGAAAAGCCGTACCTGCGAACTCTCTTGATGAATGCAACGGAATCACCAGCCCAACACCTGAATATCCAAAGGGTGTTTATCACTACGTTCTTCCGGGAACTGCTGATGCGACATCATCTATTGGTTGCTTCCACGGCAAAGTCGACGAATCACAGATTCAAGCGATGCCAAACATGATGCCCCCGATGCCAGACCTTGCCGCTGCCGCTAAGAAACTCGGCATTACGGAAACTCAACTAAAGGATGCGTTCAACAACACATTGCCACCAGATTTTCCCAGCGCGGCAAAGAAACTGGGAATCACAGAGGCTGCGCTCAAAGCCGCACTCGGAGTGAAATAGGCGGTCACCTAACTTCGCATTTGCCTAAACGCGCTTCAGGTCGGTAACCACGCCACCAGCGACACGCACGATGTCCGCTGGCGCTGCACCGAAGTTGTCGTTCCAGGTTCCCGCAGCCGCCCACACCTCGTCGTACTGCAACAAGTCCGGATCCACAAACACACGTAGTTGAGTGCTGTGACCAAAGGGAGGCACACCATCATTGGTTTAAGCAACCCTTTACGAACGGTTAGATCAGTCGGTTCGCTGCCCTGCTCGTTGGAGCACCTCTGCAAGTTCTCCAGCAATCGGCATTGGCTGCGTCGCGGGAACACCAGCACGCCCTGTGTTTCCCGTTGGATAGCGACCCGATAACGAACCAGGACCTGCCACAGCAATCCTCGATAACTGTCCACGAACTTCACGCAAATCTCGTTGCACCACTGCAGCGACAAACATTGATCCATGCACCCTCACATGCAACCATGCCCAAGGCTGACTGAGAACATGTGCATCTTCCAGCAAGGCCCAACAACGGTCGAAGTCCTTTGACCTGCGCGCTTGACGCGACTCAATGAGATTCTGTTGAAGACGTGTGCGAATCTCTTCAGTCGGACGAGCCATGTTTCAAATCTATTTGATTAGGTCTGCAGAAACGCGGCGTCTAGGCGCGCTTGAGGTCTGTGACCACGCCACCAGCAACACGAACGATGTCCAACACACCAAATTCCTGTTGTTGTCGAGAATCGTTCTTACATGCAGACGGATTTCCATGAAGTACGGTCAATTAAATGTCGGGCCATCATCACCACAACACAAACGAGCCATCACGCCAAATGGCAATCGTGTTGGGAATAACCATTTGTGCCGTAGTTGCTCAATGGATTGGTGTTGCGATGACCAGCTCGCT
>BJFW01000094.1 GCA_014190095.1 Actinomycetes bacterium
GTATTTACGCACGTATTCCACAAGTTGCCGCTGAAACTCTGCGCCGTGGCCTTTGTTTGCACACGCCAGGTGGGCAAGTTCGTGTAACAACAACAGTTGTGTTGGTTTTGCCTTCCGCACAGCAATACACCACTCATCGCTAAACGCAAGTCCATGCAAATCGCTCGACATTTTCTGTCGCACAAGTACGGGTGGGTCTAAGTCTTCGTTCTCGGCAATGGTGGTAATCCACGCTGTTGCATCATTCATGCTGAGGGCTCGTGTTGGAGAGCTGTTCTCGAGCGCATCTTCAGCCGCATACACACGCATTGCTTCGGAACTAGCCATTGCTGCCAATTCCTATTTGTCGACTGGAATTGCCAAAGCTATTGCGACCGCTGGAAAACTGCTGACCCGCACGGTGTCCTGCACCAAAAGCCTCGCGGTCACTGCGGTAATTGCTAGTGCTGCTGTGTAGGTGTGGAGTGTTCTGCACCATTACGCGTCGTGCACGTTCGGCGCGTTCAACAAGAACCAACCCAACACCAGGAGACTCTTTGACAATGGTTTGATGCTCTTTTGCAAGCTTTGCGCCGATGGCTTCGCAGTACCCGCGCCACCATGAGGTTTTGAAACGGCGGTCACCAGAAGGAATGGATCGCGCCGCAAGAAGGTCGGCAGCGGTATACAACGCTTCAAGCGAGAAGAGGTCATTTTCGGTGCCGAAGGCAACCATGATGACTTGTGTCGGATTGGGTTCCATCATGTCGCGATAGGAATGACACGAAACCGCATTTGCGATATTCCACAACAGTGTTCCGCGTCGCACGCGGTATTGGCCGGTGATAACAAAGGTTTTTGTCATCACTGTTTCGTTGTCGAACGTTCGCTTACTTACTGATCTTTCGTCAATGTCATATTTCTGCATTAACCGAAAGGCGAGTGCCAAAGCAGTTTCGGCTTCAGCCTGCGGTGTGTTTGGGTGATTGGCTTTTTCCAGAATGGCGCGCACCTTGGCATGCAGGTTGTCGCGATTCGTCATGCCGTCAAGGTACTCAATGGGTGCGCGGCAGTATCAAATATGCGGTGAATACTTACGATGAACTGCTTGGGCAGAAACCCCGAGAGCAGCACCTATGTTGCGCCAAGAGACTCCGGCTTTTCGAGCGCTCTTGACACACTTCAAAGCATTTCGCTCAAAAATCGCCTTCTGCATTCGGATATCAAAAAGGGCAGCTTCTGCCGCGCTGAGCTCACGAACCTGCGGTTTCATCTGCATGAGGTTATCAACATATGTTGACGCTGTAAAGACGGGCAAATATTCATGACCCGATGTGTGCCGCGCGAATTAGGCGCGGTTTGCCAAATTAACTAGGCCATTTTGCGGGATTCGGCTATTGCCTCTGCACACAATTTGTCTACATGAGCAATATCTACGTTTGATTGTTGCGCCAGGTGAACTAACCATATGAGTGACTGCAAGTTCGATTCAAAATCAACCTGCGAACGAATGTTGGCTCGCGCAGCCTGACGATTTTGACTGACCATCACAAAAGTAGAGAGGAAAATTGCCTCAAGGCTCACAATCATGGTGAGTAAACCAAATGGGTATTCATCAAATTTCAATCCTGCACCAACAAGCCCAACATTGATGGCAATCCAGATAACAAACCAAATCGTGTGGATGTAGACAAAGTTCAACGATCCGGCAAAGCCAGTTACGCGATCTGAGACCTTGTCTTGTACTTCACGCGCATGCTGCCAACGTGCACGTTCGTTAGTGACTTTCCAGTGCGCGAGGCTAAATAGCTTGCCATCTTCAATTCCATCGGTCTTATCGATGATGCGACAGGCCTCGCAGGTGAGCGGTGAGTGTGGGGTCGTGTTGGTCATGCACCTACCGTACGCCTCTTTCATTAGGGGATTTGAGACGCAGCCGGCTGGTAGTTTTCATTCCTGAAGGAAACGAGGGTTGTATGGCATGGCTAAAACGCAAAGACACCGAGCCAGAAACACCTCTGCATCAGCTTTCGGAAGAAGACTTCCTCACCCTTTCGCGAATAAGCGCAACAATGGATGCACTGCCGCTAGGTGTGGTGGTGATGTCGGGTGATGGCTCCAATATGTGGAGCAATAGGGCGGCAGACAGTCTGTTTACACCGCAATCAGACGACCATATTTTGTTTGTGGAAAGCCTGGATGGATTATTGAGAGAAGCACTCGCTGGAGCTATTGGCAGAACTGAACTTGATTTTGGTGATCAAGTAGTTCGCACCATTGAAATTGCTACGGTCACCCTCACGGATGGTGGCGCAGCCGCAATTGTTGAAGACATCACGCAACGGTTGATGATTGACCGCGTGCGTACCGATTTCGTTGCCAATATCAGTCATGAGTTGCGCACCCCAATAGGAGCAATTTCGCTCATGGCTGAAAACCTTATAGCTGAAATGGGCGAGTCTGAGTCAGCGCGATTGGCAGAAATTATTTTGAATGAAGTCACTCGATTGAATGAGACCGTGAATGACCTGCTTGATCTTGCTCGCATTGAATTTGATGGCTTGTCAAAGCGCGAATCCATCCACACTGCACGTGTAATTGATGAGGCAGTGGGCCGCATTCGCAGTGCCGCACTTGCAAAATCGGTGATGATCGTGGTTGAGGACAACCCTGATATGTCGGTTATTGGCGATCGAGCGCAATTGGTGTCTGCGGTAGGAAACCTGATTGACAATGCGGTGAAGTACAGCGACCAGGGCTCAATAGTAAAAGTTGAAGTACGTCGCGAAGAGGGTCGAATGCTTATTTCGGTTGCCGACAATGGGCCGGGAATCGCCCCGGAGCATTTGGGTCGAGTCTTTGAGCGTTTTTACCGAGTGGATGATGCTCGTAGTCGCGGAACTGGTGGAACAGGGCTAGGACTTGCAATTGTGCGACACATTGCGTTGTTGCACGGTGGCGATGTAAGTGTTAAGTCTGAAGTTGGCGTTGGCTCCACCTTCACGCTTTCCATACCTGCTGTATAGAAAAGCTTCCTAAGCAGCTAGGGCTGTAAATTTTTCTTTTGCTCTTTGTATTCAACTTGCTCCATCCAAAGACAGAAGGAACAAGGCTCATCGTCTGCTTCAGGAATTCCTGAAAGCCATCTTTGTCGAAGAGCTTCAATTTCTTCGTCGGACATCTCCTTGAAATCTGTATTGGCATTTTCTGAGTCGTTTGTTGTTTTCATTTCACCTCGAAGTATTTGGGTCGTGCTGGCATGGCATGGAACACCGTGATAGTTGAGTCTTCAAACGTCACAGCAAGCTCAAGTAGGTTTGCGTGTCTGTCGGGACCAACAAGGACGGTGTAACCATCTAGGTCAAAAGCGCGGAGTGCATGTCGCACTGCATGGTTGATGTCGGAATCTTTGATGCCATGTTTTCTTGCACTGGCAACAATGTGCACCCTCATCGTATTGCAAAACTGGAGGTGAAGTTGGATAAATGTGTCACCCCTTGTTGTGTGCATTTTGGTTGTCCCTGGGAAACTATTTAGAGAGTTATGAATTACGGTGAATGCATGCGCCGATTAGTAGTTGTGATGTCACTGATAGTTGTGGGGTTGATTGGAATCTCCCAGCCAGCACAGGCCGCAACAACTTGCAAGGAAACCGGCGAAGGTTGTGCAGTTGGCATGATTGGCCCAGGTGGTGGCGTGGTGTTTTACGATGCAGGCTCACAGCAGTGGTGGGGACGTTTTCTTGAAGCACGAATGGAACCAAAAGCAT
>BJFW01000095.1 GCA_014190095.1 Actinomycetes bacterium
CTGGAATTGCTTGGTCAACGATGGTGCGGAACAACAGCGGGGGCACAAGTGCCGCTACTGCAGCCACCAAAATGGAAATGAGAAATCCGACTATTGACCACCTATATGGTTTGGCAAATTGTGCCACACGCTTCATAGAAGACCCACGAACTTTTACTCCTTCAATGGCTTTTGCATCGCCGGGAAGCATTCCGTGTGGGCCCATTCGCATGCTGTCAGGCTAAGCCTCTAACGGCTGAACGCATGGGCTCTCGTAGGCTGGTTCAATGACATTTCGCCCCCTCGCCGTTGCAGTAACACTTGCCCTCACGCTTGCAACATGTGGCAACTCATCTTCATCGAGCGATACCACTGCCAATTCTCTGAATACCACAACCGATTTCATCGTCAACCCCATTGAGTGGAAACCCTGCGATGGCAGCACAAACACCGAGGTGGAATGCGGAAACATCGAGGTTCCGTTTGACTACGCCGACCCAGAGCAAGGCTCATTCGTTCTCTTTGTAAAGAAACACAACGCAGCGAACCCCGCAGACCGCATTGGCTCGATGCTGGTGAATCCAGGTGGCCCAGGTTTTGGTGGTAGTTCACTTGCCGACGACGCGCAGTATTACTTCAGTCAAGACCTCATCGACCATTTCGACATCATTGCGTGGGATCCACGTGGAACAGGTGAATCAACACCGGCTGTTGATTGCGTAGACACCTTTGATGAATACTTCGGTTTAGATTCACCACCTGAAACCCCGGAAGAAAAGCAAGCACTCATTGACGCATCGCAAGCATTCAACGACAAATGTGCAGAAAACTCTGGCACCATTCTTCCGTTCATCAGCACACAGGCAAGTGCACAAGACATCAACAGTTTGCGCCTGGCGCTTGGCGAAGAAAAGGTTTCATACTTTGGCTTTTCCTATGGTTCTGAACTTGGAACAACATGGGCAACCATGTTCCCTGACACCGTTCGCGCAATTGTTGTAGATGGCGCAGTAGATCCAAATGCATCTTCAGTCCAAGAAGGAATGAACCAGGCCAAAGGTTTCGAAGGTCAGCTGGCAACTTTTTTGAAGCAGTGCAGCGAAAAGACAACGTGCGCATTCCACAATGGCGGCAAAGCCGAAGCAGCATTTGACCAACTAGTGCTCGACATAGACGCCACACCACTAGAAGTGTCAAAAGATCGCACACCAGTTACACAGGGAGTGTTGTTTACTGCCGTTGCCCAAGCCATGTATTCCGACTACTACTGGCCACAACTGAGCGAAGCGTTGAGTGCTGCGCAAAAAGGCGATGGCACTGGCATTCTGCAGTTATACGACGACTACTACCAACGCAAAGAAGACGGTACGTATGGCAATGAACTTGAAGCATTCCTTGCCATCTCATGCCTCGATGACCCGGGTGCTTCCAGCGTTAAAGATGTTGACTCACATATTGAAGACTTCATTGCTGCAGCGCCACGACTTGGTGGAAACTTTGCCTACGGCTACTCGTGTGCATTGTGGCCAGTTAAACAAGCAGCAAAAGTAACCATCACAGGCAAAGGTGCAGGCCCAATTGTTGTGGTGGGCACTACTGGAGATGCTGCCACACCGCTTGACTCAACTCGCAAGATGGCACAAGGTCTTGAAAAGGGAATTCTTATTGTTGTTGATGCAAATCAGCACACGGGATACGGCGCAAACAGTTGTGTAGTTAAAGCAGTTGATGACTATTTAATTGAACTAACTGTTCCTACAAACGAAACAACCTGCAAGGGCTAGGCAATTAGGCGAGACTCACTAAGTCGAGCCACTCATTGCTGAAGTAATCCACCTGGCCATCAGGCAGTAACAACACTTTTGTTGGTGCAAGTTGCTCCACAAATTCGGTGTCGTGGCTAACCAAGATGATTGCACCTTTCCAGTTGGAAAGCGCATCGGCTACCGACTGTCTGCTTGGTGGGTCAAGGTTGTTCGTGGGTTCATCTAAGAGCAACAAGTTGTTCCGACCAACCATCAACATGGCCAATGCCAACTTGGTTTTTTCTCCACCTGAAAGCGTTGCCGACTCTTGAAACACTTTCGAACCAGACAAACCAAACATGCCCAACATGCCGCGCAATTGTGACTCGGTAAGGCCTAGCGATACCGGTGCAACTCTGCGCATGTGGTCGATTAGTGAAGCCTGTGGGTCAAGGTTGTCGTGTTCCTGCGCGTAATACCCAGCGTTTACTTGGTAGCCAAATTCAAATGACCCAGAGTCGGGCATCATTTCTTTCGCCAACATGCGCAATAGTGTTGTTTTTCCAGCACCGTTTAGCCCGAGCACCAGCAAGCGCTCACCCTTACCCAGATCAAAACTCACCTTGTCAAAAATGGGTGGGCCACTGAACTTCTTTGATAGTCCCTTTGCTTCAATCACCGTCATTCCACAATGTGGAGGATCAGGAAAACGAACCTTCAACACACGATCACCTTCAGACACTTCAACTTTCGTCTGTTCAATTCGAGCAATGCGCTTTTCAATGCTGTGCGCCATTGCTGCTTTAGTTGCCTTCGCACCGAACCTGTCAACAACGCCTTGCAAACGATCAATTTCTTTTTGCTGCGTTGCAGCTTTCTTTGCGAGTCGCGCTTCATCTGCTGCGCGTGACGACTTGTATTGCGTATACGTACCGCGATACTCAATCAATTCACCAACCGAGTCTTCTTGCGGCCTATCCAAATGCAACACGCGCGTAATCGCTTCGTCTAACAAGTCCAAGTCGTGGCTAATGACCAACAATGCTCCGCGGTAATCGCGCATAAAGCTGAGCAACCATGTCTTCGCATCAACGTCCAAGTGGTTTGTTGGTTCGTCCAACAACAACATGTCGCTACCCGCAAACAAAATTCGCGTGAGCTCAACACGCCTGCGCTCGCCACCCGACAACACGTGAATTGGCAAGTTCAAACGATCAGGCTTTAGTCCCAATCCAGCAGCAATTGAACGCGCTTCGCTTTCTGCCGCATAGCCACCCTTAGACGCAAAGTCATCTTCAGCCTTACTGAACTTGGCAATATTCTGCGTGCTTGGCGACTCTTCCATAGTCAGTCGCAACTTCTCAATTCGAGTCAGCTCTTCATCAATATTGCGACCAGAAAGAATGTGTGAAATCGCCGAGTGCTGTTCGCGTGAACCCGGAATCTTTGGATCTTGTGGCAAATAGCCAAAAGCACCTTTACGCAGAATCTTTCCACCATGAGGCTCAACTGCCCCACCCAGCACTTTAAAAAGGCTGGTCTTGCCTGCACCGTTGCGACCAACAATGCCCACTTTGTCGCGCGGCATGACCGAGAACGATGCATTTTCTACAACGAGTCGACCTCCAACTTCAACAGAAATACCTTGAACTTGGAGCACCCATTCAGAGTGTCACCGCATATGCCTACACACAACCCGCAATTCAATGAATACACGGATTTACATGGCGGAAGGGGGGGGATTTGAACCCCCGAGAGGCTTGCACCCCTGACGGTTTTCGAGACCGTTCCATTCGTCCACTCTGGCACCCTTCCGTTTTGGAAGGCTATCGGCG
>BJFW01000096.1 GCA_014190095.1 Actinomycetes bacterium
GCAAGCACAAGTTTTCGAGCATGCCGACTCTTGTTCCCGAAATTGCCGACAAGTGCATCATCGTGAACGGCGTTGCAAAAACGTATGCAATGACGGGTTGGCGCGTTGGCTGGATGATTGGTCCAAAAGATGTGATGAAGGCAGCAATCAACTTTCAGTCGCACACCACGTCAAACGTTTCTAACGTTGCACAAATTGCAGCGCTTGAAGCAGTGAGCGGAGATCTTTCTGCAGTTGCGATGATGCGCGAAAGTTTTGAACGTCGCGGAACATTGATGCACAAAATGCTCACAGCAATTCCTGGTGTTACGTGCATGGAGCCACAAGGTGCGTTTTACTGCTTCCCAAATGTTCGTGGCCTGCTTGGTCGAGACATTGGCGGTAAGAAGGCATCGAACAGCATGGAACTTGCCGACCTTGTTCTCGACGTGGCCAAGGTTGCCTTCGTGCCAGGAGAAGCATTTGGCGCACCTGGTTACGCGCGATTTAGTTTCGCGCTTGGCGACGCTGACTTGGTCGAAGGCATGGAACGCCTCGCCGCGTTATTTGCATAACCACCGCGTACATGCGCTAGGGTGTGTCCACTTCGGTAATAGCCGGAGGGCAAAACATTCAGCGAAGTCCGGTGAGATTCCGGCACTGTCCCGCAACGGTAATGCAGATAAATATCTGTAAGTCCGGTCGCCTAATGCGTAGCTACATCAACCGCTCTCGCAAGAAGAGCAAGGAGACCATATGAACAAGTTAACCAAGGCCGGCTTCGCCGGTCTTTTTCTTTCCCTCACTGCCGTTCTGGCAAGTTGTGGGTCGTCAAATGAAACGTCAAGCGACACTGTTGCCGTTACTGCGGATGTATTTCCTGTAACAGTTGGCGATCTCACACTTGATGCTCAACCAACCAGAATCATTTCGTTGTCGCCAACCGCAACGGAAATGCTGTACGCCATTGGGGCAGGATCACAAGTTGTTGCCGTAGATGAATACTCCAACTACCCAGCAGAAGCGGTTGCACTCGGCACTCCGTTATCTGGTTTCGAGCCAAACATTGAAGCAATTAGTGGCTACACACCTGACTTGGTGATTATTTCCTACGATCCAGGAAGTCTGGTTGAGCAGTTAAGCACGCTCGATATTCCAGTATTCATAGCTGGCGCGGCAATGAGCATCGAAAATGTGTATGAGCAGATCGAACAGCTTGGAGTACTCACGGGAAACAGCCAGAAGGCAATTGAAGTTTCAAAGACTCTGCAAACTGGAATTGAAGAAGCAGTTGCCTCTGTGCAGTTCAGCGAGCCACCACTGTCGTACTACTACGAGCTAGACAACACGTACTACTCGGTAACGTCCAACACTTTCATTGGTCAGATCTTCAACCTGTTCGGCATGCGCAATATCGCCGACAATGTTGAAGCAGGAAACGATTACCCACAGCTATCTGCAGAGGTGATCGTGTCTGCTGATCCAGACTTCATTTTCCTTGCCGACACCAAGTGCTGCGCGCAAGATGCAACAACAGTTGCTGCGCGTGATGGCTGGGGCGGTTTGAAGGCTGTAACGGCAAACCAAGTTGTTGAACTTGATGACGATGTTGCGTCGCGCTGGGGACCACGTGTTCTCGAGCTCATCACAGCAATTCGGGATGCTGTCGTAGCAGCAAACTCGTAATCACATTCAGATTTCGGGCCCACGATCGTTATGACGTCAACAGCCTCGCTGAACACGGGCCACAACCGTTACTGGTTTGTGTTCGGTGGGGTGCTGTTGCTCGTTGCAATGATCGTGGGCACGATGATCGGACCAGCAGGTCCGACGTGGTGGAGAATTCCGCTCGAATTTCTTAATCGCTTACCGTTCATCCGTATTGACAGTGGTGTTTCAGAACAGGATTGGAACATTGTGTGGTTGATTCGGACACCACGTGTGGTGTTGGCAGCAATTGTTGGATCAATGTTGTCAATTTCGGGAGCGAGTTATCAGGGAGTATTCCGGAACCCCCTTGTTGATCCGTATTTACTCGGTGTGGCCGCTGGTGCGGGATTAGGGGCCACATTGGTGTTTGCGTTTCAGCGAGGGGCCACTAGTAACTGGATCGTTGATCCACTCCCTCTTGCGGCGTTCATTGGCGCGCTTGTTGCGGTGTTAGTTACCTATGTGGTGGGTACTGCATTTGGAACTACGCAATCCACAACCACGCTGATTTTGGCTGGTGTCGCCGTTACGTCGTTGGCGACTTCTATTCAGGCGTTTATTCTGCAGCGCAATACCGATGTGGTGCGCCAGGTGTATTCCTGGATTCTTGGACGGTTGTCAAGTGCAACATGGGGTGATGTGCGTTTAGTGCTTCCCTATGTTTTGCTCAGCACGGGTGTGTTGTTCATGCATCGTCGATTGCTTGATGTGCTTCGTGTCGGTGACGACGAAGCGAGTGCACTCGGCATCAATGTTCGTCGCGTGCGCTTAATTGTTGTGCTTGCCGCAACACTGGGCACTTCAGCAGTGGTTGCTGTAAGTGGCCTCATCGGTTTTGTTGGCATCATCGTTCCACATGCCGTTCGCTTGCTAGCAGGAGCTAGTTATCGCAGAGTGCTCCCGCTCAGCGTGTTGCTCGGAGCAGCATTTCTTGTGTTCGCAGACATTCCAAGCCGAGTGTTGGCAAACCCAGCCGAAACACCAATTGGTGTCGTTACTGCATTCTTTGGTGCGCCATTCTTTTTGTATCTGCTTCGCACAAGGAATACTTCAACATGACCGCACTCGGATTTTGCGATGTGCAGGTGTCGTACAACGGCATTGAAGCTGTGCAGAGCTTTAATGACTTGCTTCACTCGGGCGAGTGGTTGTGCCTCATTGGGCCAAACGGTGCAGGTAAATCGTCGGTGTTGCGCGCAGCTGCTGGGCTAGTCCCATACTCGGGCTCAATTGCAATTGATCAGAAAGAGATTCCTGCAACATCGGCTCGGTGGCGAGCGCAACATATTGCGTATGTTCCTCAATCACCACTGATACCACTTGACATGAACGTGTTTGATTATGTGTTGCTTGGCCGCAACCCATATGTTCGTCACTTCTCATGGGAGTCAAAGCACGATAGAGAAGTGGTGAGTGATGTGCTTGATCGCCTTGATTTGGCGACGTTTGGACGACGCTCATTAGGCACGCTGTCGGGCGGTGAGGTGCAACGCTTAGTGATTGCGCGCGCACTTGCGCAAGAGGCTCCGGTGCTGTTGTTGGACGAACCAACGAGTGCGCTCGATATTGGTCATCAGCAACAGGCGCTTGAGCTAGTCGACAAACTTCGCCGCGAACAGGGGCTCACCGTTGTTTCTGCAATGCACGACCTCACGCTTGCTGGCATGTATGCCGACCGGTTGGTGCTGATGCATCAAGGCGCAAGAGTGGCAGAGGGTTCGGCAAAAGAGGTGTTGCAGCCAAACATCCTTTCCGAGTTCTACGGCGTTTCTGCACGCGTGC
>BJFW01000097.1 GCA_014190095.1 Actinomycetes bacterium
CTGTGCAACGGACGCCCGAGAATCAGGTCAGGGTCGGAAGACAGCAGCCTTCATCGGAAACGTCTGAGTGCCGCAGACCACCTGGCCGTCACTTCAGTCGGCGGAGGCGCTCTACCAATTGTGGGGCACCAAGTTTTTCTGCCACTGTGGCGAACCGCTCTGTTGGGCCATTCCATTTCCAATCGGTTATCTCGCCGACTTCAACGTCTTGCACCAATGTGGCGAGTGTTTTGAATAGTTGCGCATCTTTGCGATTGGTGCGCAGGGTGGTTGCAAGTTTCTCTGCACCGCGCACAGTTACACCGTCTGTTACCCATTGATCGTGACTATCGGGAATGTTGTCGATGGTTCCATACTGTGCAAGCACTGTTGACGCGCTCTTTGCACCCCAACCCTGAAGGCCCGGAAAGCCATCTGCAGAGTCACCGACGAGTCCGAGGTAGTCGGCGATGGAACTCGGACCAACACCAAACTTTTCTTTCACTGCGTCTTCATCGATAATCACATTGTTGCGGCGATCCATTTGCACCACGCGCTTGCCCTGTACTACTTGGCCCAAGTCTTTGTCGGGCGTAAGCACAAATACCTTATGCACGGTGTGGTCTTCGCACGCCACACGCACAGCAGATGCCAGTGCATCGTCTGCTTCGTATTTCTCCATTGCCCATACCGTTACGCCAAGTGCGCGAAGGGCGTCTTCCAAGATAGGGATCTGTTCAAGGAGAACTGGCTCCATGCCTTCGCTGGTTTTGTAACCGCCATACAAATCGTTGCGGAAACTTTCAATCACATGGTCGGTAGCAACACCAATGTGGGTTGCACCGTCTTGCAGCAACTGCATGGTGGAGGTGAGCACGCCAATGGTGCCGGCAAATGGTGGTGGCTGTGAATGTTTTGAGGCTTGACCGTAGTGCTGGCGATATAGCTCGTATGTTCCGTCAACTAAATGCACGTGCATGGTGTGAACCTACACGCCGAACAACACCACAGCCACTGCGCCAATACATATGTATGGTCCGAATGCGATCCGGGTGTTGCGGGTGGCTTTACGGGTGATGAGCAGGAGTAATGCAATTACTCCTCCGATGATGAAGCCCAGTGCTAGGCCTTGAAATACATAGGTCGCACCGAGGTAGCCAAGGAACATGGCGACCACTGCGGCAAGGCGAACATCGCCTGCGCCGATGCCGCGCTTTGATGCCAGTGACAGTGTCATGAATGTGAGCAGTGTTGCTGTGAATGACAAAGCCATGACGCCAATTTTTCCTGGTTGGTTGTTGGCGATTGCAGCGATGGATAACAGTGGGCCGCCAGCGAATGCTGTGCGCATGGTGACACTGCGAGTGAGGCGATGTGTGGTGATGTCGATGAGTGATTGTTCAATGCACATTGCACACATAAGGCCGTAGGCAAATAGTTCCCATGAAAAGTTGAACTGGTTCAGTAGTTGTGCTGCGATTGCCGCTGCAAGTATTCCAACTGCAAATACGGGAATTTTGTTCAGTGAGCCAAGTTCATTAATAGAGCGTTGCGCGCGGCGTGCTCGGCGTGTGCCAACGAGGAATCCAATTAATGCTGCAAGTGCTAATGCAAATGAATTGATGGGTTACTCCTGCACCAATTCAATAAGAGTTCCAAAACTGCCCTTTGGGTGCATGAATGCAACTGTTGTGCCGCGACTACCCGGGCGCGGTGCTTTGTCAATTGGTGTTGCACCAGCAGCAATCATTGCTGCAAGTGCTTCGCCGCAGTTGTTTACGCGGTAGCCGATGTGGTGCAAGCCTTCGCCACGCTTTTCAATTGCTTTCGCAACTGGCGAGTCTGGCCTGGTTGGGGTAAGCAACTGAATGTAGCTTTCTGCCACTTTCAACAAGGCTTCTTCAACGCCGTCCGACTCCACTATTTCGCGGTGGTCAACGGTTGCGCCAAATGCATTTTGGTAATAGGTGATGGCCGCTTCGAGGTCTTTTACGGCAATAGCGATGTGGTCAATTTCGGTAAGCAACATGATGTCTCCTTAGCTTCTGCGGAAATGACGAAGGTTCTTTTCGCCAACCTTTTCACGGAATTCTGGGTTGTTAATGCCCATGCCTTCGCGCGGTGCCATGCACAACACGCCAATCTTTCCTTCGTGCATATTTTTGTGCACTTGGTATGCGGCGTCACCCGTTTGGTTGAGGTCAAATACTTGCGACATCACTGGGTGAATCATGCCCTTTTGAATAAGGCGATTGGCTTCCCAAGCTTCGCGATAGTTCGCAAAGTGTGAGCCAACCAGTTTCTTGAGTCGCATCCAGAAGTAACGGTTGTCGAATTCCATCATGTAGCCGCTGGTTGCTGCACACGTTGCCACGGTGCCGCCCTTCTTGGCCACATACATTGATGCTGCAAAAGTTGACCGGCCAGGGTGTTCAAACACGATGTCTGGATCTTCGCCAACGAGTGCGCGAATGTCGCCACCGAAACGCTTCCACTCTTTTTCGTCGTGCGTGGTTTCGTCTTTCCAGAATTGATAGTTGCCTGCGCGACGGTCAATAATGGCTTCAACACCCATGCCGCGAAGAATCTCTGCTTTGTCGGCCGAGCTGACCACTCCAATAGGAATGCCGCCGCCATTGAGTACGTATTGCGTTGCATATGCACCAATGCCGCCAGTTGCACCCCAGATCAACACCACGTCACCTTGTTTCATGTGTGCGCCGTTTGGTGAAACAAGCATGCGATAGCTGGTGCTATTGCACAACGCATTTACTGCTGCTTCTTCCCAAGATAGATGCTCGGGTTTTGGCATCAGTTGGTTTGCCTTCACCACACTCAGGTCGGCAAGACCACCAAAGTTTGTTTCGTATCCCCAAATACGTTGGTTGCTGCCAAGCATGGAGTCGTTGTGCGATGTTGGGTCTTGATCATCGACGTGATTGCAATGCACGGTAATTCGGTCGCCAGGCTTCCAGTTGCGAACTGCTGAACCAACACGCAACACCACGCCCGAAGCGTCGCTGCCCATGATGTGATACGGAAGGTCGTGGCGCTTTGCCCATTCGCTTTCGCGAGCAAGGCGAGTGAGCGCACTAAAGGTAGAGATCGGTTCAAAAATGCTGCTCCACACGGTGTTGAAGTTGATGCTGCTAGCCATGACGGCAATGAGTGCTTCATCTGGCGCAATTTGGGGAAGGGGTACTTCTTGAATGTGTGTGCTCTTGCGCGGGTCTTTGTCGGCTGAAGCCACGCCAGCAAACATTTCCTGCTCGTCCTTGCGCACCACCGCTGCCCGATACGACTCGGGAATCTGCAGGGCTTCAAATGCCTTGGTGTCGGCATTGTTTTCGATGGCTTCGAGGATGCTTTTCATGGGTTAGAGGGTAATGAATGAATACGCCTACGCTCTAGTCATGCCAGGTTCATACATCATCGCCGGAG
>BJFW01000098.1 GCA_014190095.1 Actinomycetes bacterium
AGTTCCATTGCATGCAGCCGAGCACTTCTACATCGTGACCGAAGCTGTTGAGGGAATTTCTCCGACCATGCCAGTGCTTCGCGACCAAGATGGCTCGGGTTACTTCAAAGAAGATGCAGGCAAGTTGCTGGTGGGTTGGTTCGAACCTGTTGCCAAGCCATGGGGCATGAAGGGAATTTCGGAAGAGTTCTCGTTCACTTCGTTGCCTGAAGACTTCGAACACATTGCACCACTCATCGAAAATGCAACTCACCGTATGAATTTGCTTGAACAAGTAGGAATTCGCTTGTTCTTTAACGGACCGGAATCATTCACGCCAGACGATCGTTACTTGCTCGGTGAACAACCAGAAGTAAAAGGTTTATATGTTGCTGCAGGATTTAACTCCATTGGTATTCAGTCATCGGGTGGCGCAGGCAAAGTACTTGCTGACTGGATCGTCGATGGTCGTCCACCGATGGATTTGTGGGACGTCGATGTTCGTCGTGTTATGCCGTTCCAAAGCAACAAGAACTACTTGCATGACCGCACGGTTGAGTCGCTTGGTTTGTTGTACGCAATGCACTGGCCATTCCGTCAACCAGAAACCGCTCGTGGTGTGCGTCGTTCGCCATTGCATGACCGTTTGGTCGCAAAAGGCGCTTGTTTTGGTGAAGTTGCTGGCTGGGAGCGCACCAACTGGTTTGCACCTGCCGGCGTAAAGGCCGAATACGAATACACCTATGGTCGCCCAAACTGGTTTGAATATTGCGCAGAAGAGTGCCGCGCAACTCGCGAAGCAGTTGCCATGTTTGATCAGTCGTCATTCGGCAAGTTTGTTCTCAAAGGCCCGGACGCCGAGAAGATCATCAACCGCGTGTCGGCTAACGACATGTCAGTGCCTGTTGGTAAATTGGTGTATACACAGTGGCTGAATGAGCGCGGTGGAATTGAAGCCGACCTCACCGTTACTCGCGAATCTCAAGACCGCTACTTAATTGTCACTGCTGCGGCAACACAAACACGCGACTACACCTATTTGAAAGATCAAATTGGCAAAGACGAGCGCGCTGCGGTTATTGACGTCACGTCGGGTTCTGCAGTACTCAGCATCATGGGTCCAAACTCGCGCGCGTTATTGCAGTCACTCACATCAACTGATATGTCAAACGAAGCGTTCCCGTTTGGAACTTCGCAAATTATCGACATTGGTTATGCGCGAGTGCGCGCAAGCCGCGTTACTTTCGTCGGTGAGCTCGGGTGGGAGTTGTACATTCCAACCGAATTCGCAACGGGAGTGTTTGATGTGATTGTTGGAGCAGGACCTCAGTTTGGTTTGAAGCATGCGGGTTATCACGCACTTAACTCCTTGCGCATGGAAAAGGGATATCGCCACTGGAGTCACGACGTGTCGCCAGACGACACTCCGCTTGAGTCGGGTCTTGGGTTCACCGTTGCGTGGAACAAGCCAGGCGGGTTCATTGGCAAGGAAGCTTTGCTCAAGCAAAAAGAATCAGGCGTAAAGAAGCGCTTGGTGCAATTTGCAATGAAAGACCCAATGAAGAACCTGTATCACAACGAACCAATTTGGCGTAACGGCGAAATCGTCGGACACATCACGTCGGGAATGTTTGGGCACGCCATCGGCAAGTCCATTGGTATGGGTTATGTTGAAAATCATCATGGCTTGGTCGACAAGGCCTATGTCATGGATGGAACGTATGAAATTGAAGTGGCGGGCGAGCGGTTTGCGGCAGAGGCGCAACTCGATCCGTTTTATGATCCAAAGAGTGAACGCGTTAAGGCATAAAGGAGAAAGACCATGACTGAATCAACGAATGCTCGACGTGGAGGTCGCGCTGCTCGTAACGCTTTGCGTGCAGCACCGCTAACCGATGACATCAAGCCAGTACGCCCGGGTATGCCTGCAGGCCGATACAAGCCACTAACCGACTCCGAAGTACTGAAGATCCACGAGGCAGCAATCAACGTTCTAGAAAACATTGGAATTGCCGATGCCATTCCGTCAACTCTTGAATACCTGTTGCCGAAGGGTTGCAAGCTTGATGAAAATGGTCGCTTGTTGTTCCCCCGTTCACTCATTGAGCACACACTTGAAATTGCTGGCCGCAATTTCCCTCTATATGCCCAAGACCCGCAGTACGACATGGAACCATGGGGCACCAACACGTATTTCGGTACAGCAGGCGCTGCTGTGTACATCGCCGACTACGAAACAGGCGAGTATCGCGAATCAGTGTCACAAGATGCCTACGACATTGCTCGCATTGTCGACAAGATGGAACACTTGCACTTCTACCAGCGAGCAGTAGTGCCGCGCGATATTCCAGAAGCTTCGGCAATGGACATCAATACGTGTTACCTCAGCGTGAGCGGAACCACCAAACACGTTGGTACGTCGTGGGTGCATCCAGATCATCTTGAAGCATCGCTCAAGATGTTGCACGAAATTGCAGGCGGCGAAGACAAGTGGCGCGCACGTCCATTCGTCAGCCAGTCCAACTGCTTCGTTGTTCCACCACTCAAGTTTGCAAGCGATGCATGTAAGTGCCTCGAAGTTGCTGTCCATGCCGGAATGCCAGTGTTGTTGCTGTCGGCTGGTCAGGCTGGTGCAACAGCACCTGCAGCAATTGCTGGCGCTTTGGTGCAGCAAGTTGCCGAGTGTCTTGCAGGTCTCGCATATGTCAACGCAATTAAGCCAGGCGCCCCAGCAATCTTTGGATTGTGGTGCTTCGTTTCCGACTTGCGCTCAGGTGCAATGTCGGGTGGCAGCCCAGAACAAGTGTTGCTCTCGGCAGCAAGCGCTCAGATGGCTCACTTCTACAACCTCACCGGTGGCACATCGTCGGGCATCTCTGATGCAAAATTCCCAGATGCGCAATCAGGTTCCGAAAAGGGCATTAACCACGCACTTGTTGGTAACTCCGGCATGAACCTCATTTACGAATCTGCAGGTATGCACGGAAGTTTGCTGGGTTACTCATATGAGGGAATCATTCTCGACAACGACACCATCGGTTCGGTGCAGCGCACTATCAAAGGCATTGAAGTTACCGATGAATCGTTGTCCATTGAAACCATGCGCGCACAATGCAT
Source organism: Actinomycetes bacterium (assembly GCA_014190095.1). GTDB lineage: Bacteria > Actinomycetota > Acidimicrobiia > Acidimicrobiales > Ilumatobacteraceae > UBA3006. Next base: position 3,097 of record BJFW01000098.1, read on the forward strand.
TGGTGGTCCTGGTCACTATTTGGGTGCTGAGCAGACGCTGCGAATTATGCAAAGTGAATACCTGTATCCAGCAATTGGAGATCGTCTCAGTTCAAAAGAGTGGAAAGAAGTGGGCAAACCAGCAATTTACGATGTTGCACACAAGAAGGTTCGCGAAATTTTGGACAACCATTACCCAGACCATATTTCTGAGTCAATGGATGCAAACATTCGCTCCTACCTGGACATCCGCTTGCCACGCGAAAAGATGGTCAATCCAAACTTGATTATCGCCTAGTAAGGCG
>BJFW01000099.1 GCA_014190095.1 Actinomycetes bacterium
GGAATTATTTCGCAAGATGGCGTTATCCAAGGTTCACTTGTGGACAAGTCGCCGCGCGTTGTTGCAGACGAGCGCACGTTCTCGTACTTGCTGTATGAAAACGGTGACACCAAATTGTTCATCACTCAAAACGACATTCGTGCTATTCAGTTGGCAAAAGCTGCACTTCGTGCAGGTATCGATTTACTCGTTGAGCATGCAGGTTCACCAGAAGTACACGACATTCGACTTGCCGGTGCGTTTGGTGCGCACATTGACCCAACGTATGCAATGGTGCTCGGCTTAGTGCCAGATTGCCCATTGCCAGGAGTGAGGTCTGTTGGAAACTCTGCAGGAACCGGTGCGGCAAAAGCATTGCTCTCCCGCGCGCAGCGACGCGAAATGGAACACACCGTTACACATGTGACCAAGATTGAAACTGCAACTGAGCCGCGATTCCAAGACCTCTTTGTGGCGGCGATGGCATTTCCACATGCCTACGCTCCAACGCCAAACCTGTCGACTTTGGTCACACTGCCACCGCGAATTGAAAACTCGGGCGATGGCACCAGCGGTGGCCCGCGCAAGCGTCGTCGCGCATAAATGGTTCTGCAAGAATACGTAGAGATTTAGGGGAGATTATGACCGAAGAAGTTCATCACCGAAAGGGCGGCGGCCGTGCGGCTCGCCAATCTTCGCGTAAGACCTCGAACGCTCAGCGCGAGGCGTACCTCACCCGGTTAATTAAACCTTACGAATTGGTCTCTGAAGAGGGTTTGCAAATTCTTGAAGACAACGCTGACACCATCTTGGAAGAAATTGGTGTTGAGATTCGTGATTATCCAAGTGCAATTGAGCGATTTAAAAACGCTGGCGCGACAGTTGACGGAACCCGCGTGCGATTTCCGCGTGGCATGTGCCGAAACATCATTCAGGCAAGTGCGCCACGCGTGTACACACAACATGCTCGCAATCCTGAAAACAATGTGCAGATTGGTGGCGATGCAACGGTGTTCGCCCCTAACTACGGTTCTCCGTTTGTGCACGACTTAGACAATGGTCGTCGCTATGCAACCATCGCCGACTTCCAAAACTTCGTGAAGCTTGCATATATGTCGCCATACATTCACCACTCGGGTGGAACCGTGTGTGAACCAGTCGACATTCCCGTAAGCAAGCGACATCTCGACATGGTGTATGCGCACATTAAGTACAGCGATAAAGGTTTCATGGGTTCGGTTACTGCGGGTGAGCGCGCACAAGACAGTGTGAACATGGCGCGTATCGCATTTGGTGGCGACCTGCAGGATCGCACTGTTATGACCAGTTTGATTAATGCATCTTCACCGTTGGTGTGGGATGCAACTATGTTGGAATCGGCTGAGGTGTACGCGCAGAACAATCAGGCGTGCATCATTACGCCATTTATCTTGGCAGGTGCAATGGCACCATCAACTTCTTCGGGTGTCATTTCGCAAACCCTTGCCGAGTCACTCGTTGGTATGGCGTTTTGCCAGCTCGTACGACCTGGTGCACCAGTCATTTTTGGTTCATTTGCTAGCTCTATGTCTATGCTCACTGGTGCTCCAACTTTTGGAACCCCAGAGCCTGCCATGGTGCTGTACACCGTTGCCGCACTTGCGCGTCGACTTGGTGTTCCATTCCGTTCTGGTGGATCACTATGTGCGTCCAAACTTCCAGACGCTCAGGCTGCATATGAGAGTGCTTCAACTTTGATTCCAACGATTATGGCGGGCACCAACTTTGTGTTGCATTCTGCCGGTTGGTTGGAGGGTGGTCTTGCAATTGGGTATGAGAAGTTTGTTCTCGATTGCGATCAGCTGGGCATGATGATGACGTTTGGCAAAGGTCTCGACATCACCGAGAATGGTCAGGCCATGAGCGCCATGCGCGAGAACGAGCCGGGTAACCACTTCTTGGGTACTGCCCACACGTTGGCCAACTTCGAGACAGCGTTCTACCGTTCAGACACTGCAGACAACAACAGTTACGAGCAGTGGGTGGACGATGGCAGTTTGGATGCGTCGCAGCGCGCAAACAGACTATGGAAGGAACGCCTTGCCTCGTATCAACCGCCTGCATTAGACGACGCAATCGACGCCGAATTGCAGGAATACATTGCGAAGCGTAAGGCTGTTTTGCCCGATACGTTCGGCTGAGTCTCAACCCCCATAACAACAATCACAATTCGGAGAAACAATGAGCATTATTTCGACACTTCTCGGCAAAAGTAATCGCGGAGGAAGAACTTCACCTGCAGCACAGCGACTTGTACGCAACATACGTTACGAACTGGTGCCGTTGAAGTCTCTTGACCAAGCAATTGCAGACTTGCCTAAGGGCGCAGCAGTGTCGGTTACTTGCTCGCCAGCAAAAGGAATTGCTACAACACAGCAACTCTGCGAGCAACTGCTTGAAAAAGGCCACAACGTAGTTCCACACTTCGCAGCGCGTTTAGTTGAAGGCCCAGAGCACGCAGCAAAGTTGGCAGCATGGGTGCGCGAAAAGGGTATTAAAGAAGTGTTCATCATTGGCGGTGATGCTGAAGTGCCACCTCATTATCAATACGCACTTCCGTTCATGAAGGATTTTCTTGAAGCAAAACCTGGAGTAGACACCATTGGTTTCGGTGCATACCCTGATGGCCATGCAACCATCAGCAAGGGCGATCTGCACAATTCAGTAATTGAAAAAGAAGCTTTGCTGAAGAGCCACGGTGTGAAGGGTCTTGCATCAACGCAGATGTGCTTCGATGCTCCGCTGATTTTGAGCTGGTTGAAAGACTTGCGTGCAGCAGGATTCACCACGCCAATCAATCTTGGTATTCCTGGTGTCGTTGACCGCGCGCGCTTGATGTCGGTAGGTGTGCGCACAGGTGTTGGCCAGTCGCTGCGTTACCTCAAGAAGAACAAAGCTTCTCTCACGCTGATGTTTGCACCAGGTGGGTACGACCCAACTAAGTTGCTCAACGACATTGCGGTGAAGGCGGACGAACTTAATGTTGCCGGTCTCCATTCGTTTACGTTTAACAGCACTGCCGATACTGCCAAGTGGGCGAATGCTATTTTGGAGCAGCAGGTATGAGTGCAACCAAAACTGATGTAGTCATCATTGGTGGAGGAGTCATGGGTGCATCTATTGCACTTGAGCTTTCGCGACATGGCCGCAAAGTAGTGGTTATTGATAAGGGTGGTGCGGTTGGAGCTGGGTCAACGAGCGCTTCATCGGCAATTATTCGCTTTACCTATTCCAACTTCAACACCATTTTGATGGCATGGGAAAACGCTCAGCATTGGTTTAATTGGAGTCAATTCGTTGGCGTTGAAGACCCAGATGGCATGGCTAAGTAC
>BJFW01000100.1 GCA_014190095.1 Actinomycetes bacterium
GATCGAGCGACGACATCTAGGCAGAACGCTATAGGCGTCTGCGCCGAATCGGAATAAGAAAAGTGTCAAAAAGACGCAGTAAATACTTAGTAATTGACCAGATTGACACCGCCATCAGAGTGGGCAGCGAGAGGGCCCCAGAGCGCCACAGAGACACGAATCCAGACAGTTCTGAGCGCTCCATTTTCCATAACTTGCCGCTTTGCCCCGAGCCGCCGTATCCGGGGTTGGAGCAGTGTGCGAGCGTGGCATGAATGTGCATTGCGTTTCCGTGTCTGGCGATAATGGTCATCCACAGTAAGTAATCCTCGGCATAGCGCTTGGTATTCGTGAAGCGCTCAGTTACCACTGCTCGCAACATGACCGTTGGCGTGGCAGAGCGATTACGAAGCAAGTAATTGTGCAGAGTTGCTTGGGATGTGATTGGTGCCAACGGTAATAATTCGAATTGTTCAGAGGATCCGAATAGGTGGTCATGAAAGCTCATTACACATGTCGGGTTTTCCAGCATTGCCTTAAGTTGCAGCTCAAGTTTTTGCGGGTGCCATTGGTCGTCGGCATCCAGAAAGGCGATGAATTCGCTTGTTGCAACGTTCCATGCGGCATTGCGAGCCACGCTTGGCCCACCGTTCACCCTTTGTTTGATTACGCGGATGTCTAGTGAGGAAGTGCGTGCGAACTGTTCGATTATTGACACGGTGTTGTCGCTGCTTGCATCATCGACCACCAATACTTCGTGTGGTTTGATGGTTTGATGTTCGACACTGCGCAGTGCACGTTCAATTGTTGTTGCTGAATTGAAGCATGGAATAACCACGCTGACATTTGCATTGCTGGTCACGTGCGACGACCGAGGAAGTTCCAGTAGCCCAGCACTTTATTTTCAATGGTGCGCGAATTGTCGCCTGCCCACATGTCGAGACGATTGAGCAACAGTGCATCGCTATGTGCATTATTCACGCCCCACTTACTGCAGGCTGCTGTGGTGAACCCAACTCGCTGTACTGCTGCACGAACTTCAGTATTCACATGACCGTATGGGTACGACATGGTGGTGATCGATGTTTGCAAAACATCTTCAAGTTGCTGCTTGCTACTGCGCAAGTCTGCTTCTGCATCGGCGATACCGAGCGAAGTGAGTGAGCGGTGAGTAGCGCCGTGCGCACCAATAGTCGCACCAGGAATTGTGGCAAGTTCTCGGAGTTCGGGAGTTGATAGATATCGCGGGTCGCCAGAGGTGAGTTTTCCTGGTGTCACAAACACATGAAAGGGAATACCGCGCTTGCTCAGTTCTGGCCCGATGGTGGAAAGTGCATCGGCGTATCCATCGTCGAAAGTAACGGCAATTTCAGTGTGATTCGACTGGCGAAATGGGGCGAACGGCATGTTGTGCTTCTCAGAAATTGTTTGCAATGTTTCAATATGGCGCAAAAAGTCGGTGCGCGACATGGTGTAAATGTTGTTGACGTCGCCGTCTACGCGATTGCCCACAGCGTGATACATAAGTACGCGTTGGCCAGCAACTGGCGAGCCAGGAAGCAAGCGCAGGCAGTTACCGACAACAGTTGCTACTCGCCGCTTCGCGGTAAACATCAGCACACGCTAATTCTATGGGCTTTCACGCAATAAGGTAGAGACATGACTGTGCAGGTGGAAATCGCTAAGCGTGTAGACAACGACCTTGTTGTTGCGTTTCAGCGACTGATTCCGCAGTTATCAAAGTCGAACCCTGCTCCAACGAAAGAGCAGTTGGAGTCCATTGTTGCCTCAGACTCTTCTCATGTTCTGTTGGCAAAAGTTGATGGCGTAATCGTTGGTTCGCTGACGCTTGTCATTTTTCATATCCCGACGGGAATTCGCGCATGGATTGAAGATGTGGTGGTTGACGCCGATGCTCGCGGCAAAGGTGTAGGTGAAGCGTTGAACAAATTTGCGCTCGCCGAAGCAAAACGTCAGGGTGCGACAACGGTTGATTTAACGTCGCGCCCATCGCGTGAAGCAGCAAATCGTTTATATCAGCGGCTTGGTTTCAAAGTCCGCGAAACTAACGTATACCGCTACGACGTATAGCTATTTCGTGATGTCGCGGGCAAAGCACGTGGCCAAGTGATCGTTCACAAGGCCCAGCGATTGCATGGCCGCATACATGGTGGTTGGCCCCACGAATTTGAACCCACGCTTCAGTAGTTCTTTTGATAGTGCAACCGATTCTGGCGAAGTTGCCGGAACATCGGAAAGTGTGCGAGGAGCCTTCTTTGGTTTTGCTGGAGCAAACGACCAAATGAGCGAAGACAGTGTGCCTAGTTCGTCTTGCACTTTCAGTGTTGCCTTCGCGTTTGCAATAGTTGCTTCAATTTTCAAACGATTGCGCACGATGCCCTCATTTTTCATAAGCCGCGTTATATCGCGAGCCTTAAACAACGCAACTTCTTCGGGGTCAAAGTTGGCAAACGCTTCGCGAAAGTTTTCGCGCTTACGTAAAATGGTCAGCCACGACAGCCCGGCCTGGAAACCTTCGAGGCAGAGTTTTTCGTACAGCCTCTGATCATCGGTAACGGGTTTGCCCCATTCGGTGTCGTGATACTTCATGTATTGCGGGTCGGATACGCACCAAGCACAACGCTTGTTGCCATCGTCGCCTTTAACTGTGGAATGTGATGTTTGGTTTGTCATGAACCTGATGTGTGCGCAAATGGTTAATAGGTGCGCGAAACATCCCACAAATGGTGGATGGGGTCGTGCAATAGGTACCTGCCAAACGACTCCACGGTGAACCTCGCACCATCACTGCGCAGGCCGGTTCGCAGCCATTCGCTTGCGGTTACCGCATCGAAGCGCTCGGCCAGCAAGTCGCCAGCAATGGCTAATTCGCGACGCACAACCAGTGGGTCTTGTAGGTCGTAGCGGTCTGAAATTGCAGTTTCGTCTTGGTCCCAGTTGGGAAACATGGGGTCGTCTTCGGTGAGCATCAGTTCCAGTCGGAAGTCGAACAAGCGAAATACATCGCGAACATGGCACCCGTATTCACTGGGTGACCACACGGTTTCGACAGGTCGCTTGGTTGCGCCAGGATGCAGCAGGATCACTTCCCATTGCGACGCAATGTCGCGAATGGTCATGCCAATGTCGCGTGGAACTACAGCCGCAGCATCAAATGCGCAGTCTTGGCATTGGCGCTCGAGCACCCATGTCCAGCTTTTCGTGTCGGGTTCGATTGCCACACACCGACACTACGCCAGCAAGTTAACGGCCGTTGAGTTGCGCAATTGCCAGCGCTTCACTGAGCGTGCTTACCGGCTGAAGTGTGAGCCCTTTTTGTGAATAGTCAC
>BJFW01000101.1 GCA_014190095.1 Actinomycetes bacterium
GGCGAAGATGACCGAGATGATCTGATTAAGGAGTTGTTGGCTGAAGCGCACGGCTTGCGCATGAAAAATGAGCAAATCAGTTTGTACACCGAGAGCAAAATCGCTGAACTCGTTAAATTGCAGCGTGAGCTCATCACCATTCGGGACGGGTTTGAGACCGTGGTGCAGCAGCGAAACGATCTTGAAAGCAAGTTGGTACAGGTGAACACCGAGCTGGAGCATCTTGGAACCATCTACGCCGCAATGACCGACCAGCGAGATAGGTTGCGCGGTCGAGTTGCCGAAGTGGAGACCTCACGGGCATTTCGAATTGGACAGCGGTTTATTCGTTTCGTGCCGTTTATGAAAGAACGTGAGAACCCTGCGCAATGAAGCAGTACCCCATCATTATCAATGTGCGGGATCGCGTTACACACTTGCAACAACTTGTTTCATGGCTTGAATCGCAAGGCCAAGAAAACATCTGGCTGTGTGATAACGCAAGCACCTATCCTCCACTTGTTGAGTATCTCAAGTCATCTCCGCACAACGTTCGATACAACGACATCAATCTTGGGCACCGCGCTCCATGGCTGAGTGGACTCGCATTTGAACTTGGACTTGATTCACATTTCATTGTGACCGACCCCGACGTTGTGCCATGTGAAGAATGCCCATCCGACGTATTTGAACACTTCGAACGCGCGTTAAATACCCACCCCGACATTGACAAGGTTGGGTTTTCGCTGCGCATTGACGATATTCCCGAGTATTACGCACATGCACAAGAAGTAGTGAAGTGGGAATCACAATGGTGGTTAGATGAGCGCTATCCAGGATTGTTCTTTTCGCCAATTGATACAACATTTGCCATGTACCGACCAGGTGAAGGACATCTCAATCATCGTTCACTTCGCTGCGCGCCACCGTATATCGCGCGACACATGCCGTGGTACGAGAACTCGTCTCTGCCTAATGAAGAACTTGAGTATTACCTCGCACATGCAGATTCATTGATCATCAACTGGGATGCAAAAGTGCTTCCCGCGAACCTTCGCGCACAGATCAACAACATGCGGAGCCGCTATTCACGAGCGCAAAGTCGCTAAAATAACTTCGCATGTCTAAACCTGCAATTACCGTTGATTCGGTATCGAAAAACTTCCGTCTCTATCACGAACGAAACAGGTACATCAAGGCTGCTCTACTTCGCGGTCGACGGGCTCGCTTTGAAGAATTTTGGGCACTTGATGATGTTTCGTTTGATGTTGCAGAAAGCGCGACCTTTGGCATTATTGGGTCCAACGGATCCGGCAAGAGCACCATGCTGAAATGCCTCATGGGCATTTATCGCCCCGAACGTGGCCGCATTGCTGTCCGCGGGAAAATAGCCGGATTGCTTGAACTTGGCGCAGGGTTTCACCCTGAACTTTCGGGGCGAGAAAACGTATTTCTCAACGGTGCAATTCTTGGTATGTCACAAAAGGACATCACACAGCAATTCGACAGCATTGTTGAATTTGCTGGTCTAGAGCGCTTCATTGACACTCCTGTCAAGAACTTTTCGTCGGGTATGACTGTTCGACTTGGTTTCTCTATTGCAACACACGTTGAGCCCGAGGTGTTGCTGATTGACGAAGTACTCGGAGTTGGTGATCAAGCGTTTCAGCGCAAGAGTTCGGAAAAGATTGAAGAATTTCGTCGCGATGGCAAGACAATCATTGTGGTGAGCCATGGCTTAGCAGCCATGCAAAACATGTGTCAGGAAGTGATTTGGCTAGAAAAAGGCAAGTTAAAGATGCGAGGACCATCTGCAGAGGTGATTGCTACGTACACAGGTGAGAGCTACGCAGCACATACCGAACGAGATGCTGATTTCCGCGAACGTTGGGGCACCGGAGAAGCGCACTTCAACACCATTCGACTTCTGAACGACAACGGCCATGCTGTTGAACGAATCAATACTCAAGATTCAGCGAGCATTGAATTGGCGATTACACCTCAGACCCGACTGGTGTCGCCAATCATTAAAGTTTCAATTGCCAAAATCGGCGGAGAAACGGTCTGGTCAACGACATCGCAAAATGCACGACCACCAATTCGCGCGCTTGCAGAACCATCAACCATGCGCGTGTCGCTAGCCAACGTTCCCCTGCTTGAGGGCACGTACTACATTTCAGCAACGTGCACAGATTCAACTGGCACTACCGAATATGACCACTGTCAAAACTGGGTGCGCTTTGACGTGCACCAAGAACACTTGTTTGAAGATGGATTGGTTTCAATTCCATCTACGTGGACAATTCAGTAACTGTTGTTACAGCTCTTCAGCAACGCGACGTGAGAGCCGCGAGAAAATTGCCCATCCTGCAAAAAACACGCCAATTGACACCACCACCACGTAGAGCATTTCGCCCCAGTTTGGAGCTGACCCTCCATACAACATGTGGCGGAATTGGAGAATGAACACCGCCATAGGGTTCCAGGTGAGAATGAAATCAAGTGCCGCAGGAAGTTTTCCCTCTAGGCGATCAGGGGTGTAAATAATTGGTGTTGCAAAGAACATCACCTGAATCAAGATGGTCCACAAATATCGAAGGTCTCTAAAGAACACCGCAGCGGCAGAGAGCGCAAGCGCAAATCCAGCGCCGTAAACAGCGAGGCAAGCCATGAGCAAAATAGTTACTGGTAGCCAAGGAAGGATTGGGCTTCCAGCAATGATGAGCACTACTGCAAGCAGTGACATTTCAATTGACCATTGCACGAAACAAAAAATGACTTGGGAAATAACAAGGGTTTCACGTGCGAATGCAACTTTGCGAACGAGCGATGCGTTACTCAGCAGTGCGTTCATTCCAAGGTTGGTGACTTGGGAGAAAAATCCCCACGGCAAAATTCCGCATAGTAAGTACAGCGCATACACATTGAGACCAGATGGCTCGCCAATTGGTGCTGTTGCACCAAACACCACGCCAAAAACAAACGTGTAAATCAACATGTTTGACAGTGGGTTCAGCAATGACCATGCCCAGCCAAGAAATGATCGGCGGTACTTTGAGCGCAACTCTCGAAGAGTGAGATTCCACAGCAAACTGCGGGAATCGAGGAGTTCTGAAAATGCTTGCACGACGATGAAAACCTTACCAATACTCAGTTGTGGGCGAGGGGGGACTTGAACCCCCACGTCCTTGCGAACACTGGCACCTGAAGCCAGCGCGTCTGCCATTTCGCCACTCGCCCGAATGGATGATTTACCCTACCAATGCTCAATCACCGCACCAACGGGTACAAATAT
>BJFW01000102.1 GCA_014190095.1 Actinomycetes bacterium
AAGTTGGCCCGACAACAACGCCTGTCCAATTCCTTCACCCGTCAAGGTGTCGGTCACGCACGCTGCGTCACCAATAAACAACACGCGACCGCTGCTGAGCGTTGCGGAGCTTACGCGAGCGGGAATTGGCCATGCCGTGTGACGATCTTCCATTACTGCGGTTGCGCCAAGCGCTTCGCGAATGTGCGGACGCTGCAACAAGTTTGGCCACAGGTCTTTCATTTCTTGCACGGAGTATCTTCCGCCGCGCAAAATTCCAAAGCCCACGTTTGCGCGTCCGCCTTTCAACGGAAACGACCACGCGTAACCAGGTAGTAAGTCTTTGTCGAACCACACATGCAAGCGATCTTTTGCTGGGCCAGTCACGTTGCTTGCGTATTGGCGGAACGCATGCCACTCGCCAAGGTAACCAGATTCTGAAAGTCCAAGTGCTTTGCGCACTGGCGACCACATGCCGTCGGCTGCAATCACAAACTTTGCGCGAATAGCTCCAACGTTTTCTACTTCAATGGTTGCGAAGTCTCGCGTCGAGTTGTCAATTGCAGTAAATGCTTTTCCTTCAAGCACACTCACGCCAGCGCGTTTTGCTTGTTCAACCAACGCGTTGTCTAACTCAATGCGCGGAGTAATGGCGGCAAATTGTCCAGCGCCATGTGGCAACGGCATGTACATTTCGCGTCCGCCCGGCGAACGCAGTCGCACGTCTTCGCACACTGTCCAACTCGGCACGGTGTTTGGGTCAAACTCAAGTTCTTCCAAAATGCGTAATGCGCCAGTGGTCAAGCCATCACCACAACACTTGTCGCGCGGAAACGTTGCTTTGTCCACCACAACCACGTCGTAACCCGACTTGCGCAGGGTAAGTGCTGCCGCAATTCCTGCAGGCCCTGCACCAACAATTGCCACATCGCACTGCAATGCAGGAGTGGTGTTCGACAAAGTTTCGGGCACGGGGTAGAGACTAGGGTTTGTCGTTATGAGTCGCTTATGTGAAGGTCGTGTAGTAGTTGTCACTGGTTCGGGTCGCGGTATTGGTCGCGAACATGCCTTAAGTCTTGCCAAGCATGGCGCTTTGGTCGTGGTGAACGACCTGGGTGCAGGCGTAGACGGCAGTGGTGGCGATACCTCGCCAGCGCAGCAAGTGGTGAACGAAATTGAGGCAATGGGTGGCCGCGCGGTTGCCAATGGCGACGACATTTCAACATGGGCAGGCGCGGAACGCCTCATCAACACCGCAGTCGAAACATTTGGCGACTTGCATGCAGTGGTGAACAACGCGGGCATTTTGCGCGACCGCATGATGGCCAACATGAGTGAAGATGAGTGGGACGCCGTTATCAAGGTGCACTTGAAGGGCACATTTGCGCCTTCACGTATGGCCGCTGCATATTGGCGCGATCGCAATAAGGCAGGTCATCCAGTGGATGGACGCATTATCAACACGTCTTCGGTGTCGGGAATTTACGGCAACGTTGGCCAAACCAACTACGGAGCAGCAAAAGCTGGCATTGCAGCATTCACCACCATTGCATCGCTCGAACTTGCTCGCTACGGAGTAACGGTGAACGCTGTTGCACCGGTTGCGCTTACTCGTATGACCGAAAACTTGGGGCCTGCACCAGAAACCGAAGAAGAGCGCGAACAGCGTTCACCAAAGTGGATCGCACCAATTGTTACGTGGTTGGCATCAAGCGAATCGAAAGACATCACGGGTCGCGTGTTCGAAGCCAGTGGTCAAGTGTTGGCAATTGCCGAAGGTTGGCATCGTGGCCCAACACATGCGCCAGTTGAAGATCCAACTGCGCTTGGTCCAATTGTTGAAGAGCTGATGGCTAAAGCCCGTCCGAATGCTGGCATGGACGGCCGCGACGGCACGTGGCCGCAACCACAAAAGAAGTAGTTGCCCGCGGACTAGTTCCGCCTTTTACTTCCCCGCAATGTTCTGGTTGGCACACATCTGGCTGTCCCATTTCCCGAAGAGGTCAGAGCCAAATTTCGTACTAGATTTAGAGCGAAAGGAGGTTGATCAATGGAAGCCATCATGACTCTAGTAACCACAAGCATTTCCGAATTCAAAAAGAATCCAAACGAATCGGTAGCGCAGGCCGGCAATCGTCCGTTTGCGGTTTTAACGAATAACAAGCCGTCGTTTTATGTAGTTCCACCAGAACTGTACGAAAAAATCGCAGACATTATTTTTGATTTGGAACTCGCTCCAAAGATAAAGAAGCGCATGTCTGAAAAAGGAAAAGCAGTAAAAGTAAAAATCGAAGAGTTGTAAATAGTGCCCTACGAGCTCGAGTTTCATGTCGCTGCTCTTAAAGAGTGGCAACGCCTTGATAACAGCGTTCGCTTGTTACTTAAGAAAAAGTTAGAAACGCGACTCAAGAATCCTCATGTTGAAGGTGCACGATTGCATGGAGACCTTCAACACTGTTACAAAATCAAAAACGACAAGACTGGCCACCGATTGGTGTATCAAGTAATTGATGATCAAGTAATTGTCTATGTCATTTCAGTTGATAAGCGTGATGATTTAAAGGCGTATCGCCTCGCGGCGCAGCGAATCAATAGCTAGAACAAGAAGCATGTCACGCCATTTGCAATTTCACTCGCCACAGTCGTAAAGCTTTTCGCAAAGAGCGTCCGCATCAACGGCAATATTCCAAACTCCATCTTCTGTTCCCGAAGATGCCCAAGTATTAATTCCAATTAATTCTCCACGACTATTCACCAAAGGTCCACCAGAGTTGCCCTTATTCATTGTTGCGGTCGTGTAGTTGTAAAAATCGTCTATCACGTTCGTGATGTTTCCAATAGTCACATTGTTATACAGCGTTGTCTCAATATCTGAATCATATGGATTACCGATTGCCATAGACCACCAGCCACGTTCTGCAAAGTACTCAGCTGATGGAATTGGTGGAATTTTTGCCTTTACATCAATGAGTGCAAGGTCGCTGTCTTCGTCATGGCTGTAAATAAATGCTTCGGTTTCTTCCGAATACTCAGGACTTAGATAGACCGTTGGTTCGATTCCTTTCTCAAGGCATTCGTCAATCACGTGATGGTTAGTGACGATGACAGTTGCATACCCTTCAGAGGCATCGCTTGAGTATGCGAATCCAGTTCCGCCAGATTCCCCGCATGTGATGTCAACGATTGATTTTTCGACCTGTGCAATTAAGCCGGGCAAATCTGCAGGAGGGTAAAAGAGGTCGTTTTCTCCGGCTGGATTTGTTGAAACAGAATTGACTTGGCTTTCCTC
>BJFW01000103.1 GCA_014190095.1 Actinomycetes bacterium
GCTCGCACCATACACGGTTAATAAACACACGTTTCAGGTGCCTCTTGACTGGAAGGTTGATGCCACGCTCATTTCTTCACTGGCAAAGGCGCGAATCGCGGAAATCAAGCCTCTAAAAGGTTGATATGTAATACATGATATAGATATCATGTATTTATGCCGAAAAAGCCAGCAACTGCAGATACTTCTCAAAATTGGACCTTCCTCTCCAATCACGCCCACGTTTTGGTGTGCGTTGCCAAGAACCCAGATGTGCGTCTCAGCGAAGTCGCAGAGTTGGTTGGCGTTCGAGAACGAACGGTGCATCGCATTGTTCACGAACTGATTGACGCCGGCTACATCTCAGTAACCAAAGTTGGTCGAAACAATGTCTATTCGGTCGACCTGGACAAACCGCTTCGCCACCCACTTGAAGCCGAGCACAACATTCACGCAATTGTTACCCCTCTCCTCAAGAAAGCAAAACGCTCGTGATCTTTTCAAGCATCCTCGTTGACAATATTTTGACGGCTCCGGTCATTGCCTTTGTTGTTGCGCTCATCGCCACACTTCTGCGATTTGATCTACGAATTCCAGACGCGCTGTATCCAATACTTTCTACTTTTCTGCTTCTTGCAATTGGAATCAAGGGCGGAAAGGCGCTAACCGAATCTTCTCTATCTGAACTTTGGCAGCCGCTCCTGGCCTCCATTGCAATTGGCGTTATCACCCCACTCATCGCCTATGCGCTGTTCCGAAAGACCGCAAAACTCGATGTTACGAATGCTGCTGCGCTCGCAGCTCACTATGGATCGGTCTCTGCAGTTACGTTCACCGTATTGATTTCAACTTTGGACTCACATGGCATTAGCTATGAGGGATACGTCTCTGGACTGCTTGCAGTTCTTGAAATCGTTGGCATTGTTGTCGCGCTGATTCTTGCCCACAAATTCTCTGCTGGAACCGATTGGAAGTCTGGCTTGTCTGAAGTTGTTCGCGGCAAGAGCATCGCCTTCCTCGTTGCAGGGCTACTCATTGGCCTAATTGTTGGGCCCGATCGTCTCGCTCCCACCGATCCGTTATTTGTTGGCCTGTTCTCTGGCGCATTGACCTTGTTCCTCGTTGAACTTGGGGCAATTGCTGCCAATCGTCTGCGTGACTTCAACGCAGCCGGGATCCGCGTTGTCATTTTGGGAATTGTTGTTCCATTAATCAATGGGTCAATCGGAGCCGCGCTCGGTTCTGCAGCCGGAATGTCTGTTGGTGGAGTGGCAGTAATGGCAACACTTGCAGCGAGCGCTTCTTACATCGCTGCACCTGCTGCAATTCGAATTGCGCTTCCCGATGCGAGTCCTGGCATTTATGTGACGGCATCACTTGGCATTACGTTTCCGTTCAACTTGATTGTTGGCATTCCGCTATACATCGCAATCGCAGAGTTGATTGCATAAAATTTCACCATGTTTCCCGTAGTTGACGATTTGCGTTCTATTGAGTTTGGTACTCCCGGAAAAAGCCGCGAAACCTTGGTGAATTTCATTACCAACGGCAACAAACGAGCCACTGCAGGATTGGCTGCTGATTACGAAAAAGAGGGCGAAGAAGTTGAATTCGTTGGCGAATGCCTCTCTATGGTCAATACCGACGGGAAACATGTCGCAACACTTCAAGTCACCCGTGTTGATATCACCCGTTTTGCCGATGTGCCCGACGAGTTTGCTCTCGCCGAAGCAGAAGGTGACCTAAACGCCGCAGATTTCCGTGCAAGTCATTTGGAGTACTGGACAAAAGTTGGCGAAACCATCTCCGATGACACGATGATCAACCAGATTTACTTCACGCTGCTCACGCACCGCGTTCGCAATCTCGAATCTTCAGATGCAGACTGGATTACACGTGCTTGCCAAGACGAAGATGTTCAACGTTGGACAAAAGTCCCACGTCCGTACACACGCGAGCATGCTGAATCGTTTATCAAAGACAAGAATGGCGAATTTGCGGCTTGGGCAATCATTGATTCCCGCTCACAGGAGCCCGTCGGCATTATTGGAATTCACCATGTGATTAACGGCGTTGCAAGCATCGGATATTGGGTTGCTCCGTGGGGACGAAAATCTGGTGCTGCGAGCACCGCATTACGAATCATTCCTACGCTCGCACGAAGAATAGGCAACGCTCACACATTGCAGGCCACCATTGCTGAAACGAACGTCGCTTCGAGACGTACAGCAGAACGTGGCGGTTTTGTTTTGATCGGCAACTCCACAGAATCGTGCCCAGACGGATCTACTTCGGCAACAGGTTTGCTCTACCAGATGACTGGCCCCGTGGCATGAAGTGCCTTGCCTTCCGCCCGTACACCACGCTGGACCATTTCTTCTGAAAGTTCTCGCCACAACGCTTTCAATCGATAATGCGGAACTCGCGGAAAGAGATGGTGCATTGCATGATGGTCGTGACCGCGAATAAGCAAGCCTGACCCGCGAAACACCGCAACCCTTGTGTGGCGGTATCTACTTGTTTCACTGGCTGGGTGGTGTGGATACCAAGCAAAAATAAACATCAGCCACATCAATTGAATACGTGCTGGTAGCCACCACGCCAGTAAGGCCACCGCTCCATTACCCGTTGCGATGCAGGTCACAAGAACAGTGGTGGATAGCAACCAGAAGCGAAGCTGAGATTTACCTTCTCTGTCACTTCCCTGCCCGCTTTCAAAAAGACGCTGAAACTGCTTTGGCAGAAGAATGCGACTGGGACTTAATAAGGCAAATACTGGGAGAAATGAATACAGCATGGTCATTCCATAAAACTTCTTTGGAAGTTCGGAGAGTTTTCCATCCGTGAAGTGATCTGGATCACGTTGAGGATCATTCGTAAAGGCATGATGACGCATATGGCTGGCGCGATGTGAAGAAAAGTTAATTCCGGTAGGTACAGAACTTGCTATCCCTATTACTTCCTCTACCCATCGCCCCCGCGAACTCTTACCCCAAATATTTTTGTGTGCTGCTTCATGCATCGGCATGTAAAAGGTTGACGCAACGATCGAGTTGATAATGAGGCAGAGCCACAAAGGCATAATGTCCGTCACCCCAACAAAAATCACTCCCACCCAGACCACAGCAAAAAACAGAAATGTGAACACAATTCGATACTGAATCGGTCCCCAAAATTTTGCGGCAACGAGATTTTCGCTTCGCACTTGTTCACTTCTCTGTCGCGACTTTTCCAAGTCGCTCCCACTGGCAACTTCCTGAATAAGTAGTTCTTCGAGTGATTCTG
>BJFW01000104.1 GCA_014190095.1 Actinomycetes bacterium
GCAGCAGCGGTAGCGCTTGCCGAAGTGGTGCCACGCAAGTTTCAGATGCTGATTTATCCCGCA
Organism: Actinomycetes bacterium; assembly: GCA_014190095.1. Taxonomy (GTDB): domain Bacteria; phylum Actinomycetota; class Acidimicrobiia; order Acidimicrobiales; family Ilumatobacteraceae; genus UBA3006. The sequence continues at coordinate 64 of BJFW01000104.1, forward strand.
GTCGATATGCGAATGGAATCGCCTTCAATCAACGAGAACGCCAACGCACCAATTCTTACGAAAGCGGTAATGGCGTGGTTCGTGCATAACTACATGAGTAGTGATGCAGACAGAGCAAACATCAATGCCTCACCGATGCTTGCCAGTGATGAGCAGTTAAAGAAAATGCCTCCAGCAATTGTGATTACTGCTCAATACGATCCGCTTCGTGACGAAGGCGAAGCCTACGGAAAGCGGCTTGTTGAAAACGGTGTCTCAACAACGATTACTCGTTACAACGGTGCATTCCATGGATTCTTCAACATGATCACCATTTTGGATGATGCGCAATCAGCGCACGCCCAAGCATCAACTCTGTTGAAGAAATATTTGGACTAACGAATTATTCGTTGCCCTGCACGCGCTCAAGTTGCGTGTTGTCGGCAGCAAGAAGACCAAGTGCATCACCAGGTGTAATTGCGGTGCAGAATTCGCCATGCAAGTTGGCAACAGTCATGTCGTGCACGAGCTCTGGGTCGTAGTCGGCGCCGTCCCAACCAATTCGATTTGAAGTGGAGCAGCAGTCAGGAACGAGGTACGTGTCAAAGCCAAGGTTTCCTGCCATGCGAGTAGTGGTCTCCACGCACATGTTGGTGAAGAAGCCAACGATGACTAGGCGTTGAATGCCCTTTCGACGAAGTTCAATTTCTAAGTCGGTACCGACGAATCCGCTATTCACATCTTTTTCCACCACGATGTCACCCGGTTGAATTTCAAAGCCTGGTTTCTGGTCTCCGGTTGGAAGTGAAAACTTGAGTGGTGAATTGGCTTCGCGCGAATCATGGCGCGTGTATGCGATGGGCAAGCCTTTTTCACGGAAACCGGCAAGCAAGCGCAGCATGTGTGATTCGGCATCTGGATTATTGCGACGACCAGTTGGTCCGCCCCAGTGTTGAAGAACATCAACACCCTTTTGCACGTCAATGAGTAGGAGGGCGGTTTCTTTTCCAAATTGGCGAATCATGGTGCAAATGCTACTTGCGACGTGAGTCGCGGGCAGCAGGCATCCAGTTTTCACCAGCGGTTGCGTCAATACGAGCGAGAAATTTGTGTCCGACGGGCTCAATGAGCGCGCAGTATTTCTCAGTCAGTTCAGCGCCAAGTGCGCGCCATGCTTTTTCGCATAGTTCATTAGTTTTGTCTTCGATGTATTCGCGATAGGCGAGGCCAGCTTCGTTAATGCGACCATCGTTTACGAACCCGCGTGCGTCAAGAACATTCCAGGCTTCTTCAAGTTGTACGTCATCGGCTCCACGACTTCGTGGAATCCAATCGCCTGGGTAACCCAAGTACGCATCATGTAACAATCCCGCCTGCACACCACTGATGTCTTCGCTAGCGAGAATGGCAAAGTGAGTGTCGCCTCGCCATTCACGAATGCAATTCACGGCTAGCCACGCGCTGAGTGCAGGGTTGTCTTCGTTGCGCGGCCAAGATTTATGCGCTGCGTATACGGTGTGTCCAGCAATTGGGAGCGAGTCTGCGGCAGCCCATAATTGATGAGCAAGTGCACCAAGTTCGTTCACGATTTCAGGTGCATACTCCTGCAAGCCCGCAATAACAGCCTCGTTGCGAACACGGTATGCGTCTTCAAAGGTGGTGTGCTGTCGAGCAACATCGAGACACAGACTGATGAACTCTGCACGTATGGAATAGAACGCCGCGGTCACTACGTCGTTTCCCGCTTGTGCCAGCGGGGCGGAGCGGGTTGTGATGTAATACCCAAGGCCATTAGGGACACCCAGTTCGGTAAACAGGCGAATGCCTGTTGGATCCCAATAGATCCAGCCGATTAATCGGTGTGAAGCAAGTGATGCTCGCGCAGAAAGCGTTCGCCAATCGGTCATATGAAGACCGTAGCAACAGTGCAACAATATGAGCGAACCATGGAAAATGCACATGAGCACACCAAGCCTGTTTAGCGACAAGCAAGAGTTGCTGCCATTTGATGGAAGCGCATTGCTGATTCCAAAATTTTTTGAACCTACGCGCACGGCAAGCTTGTTTCAGCAGATCATGCATGAAACTCCGTGGGAAATGCCGGAAATGGTGATGTTTGGCAAGAAGTATCCGCAAGCAGGACTCTCTACTTGGTTCACCAACACCAATGTGAGCTACGTGTATTCAGGAATCACTCGAACACCGCATGCCATGACTCCTGTGCTTCAGGCGGTGATGAATCAATGCGCAGCAGCTTCTGGTACGGAGTACAACTCAGTGCTCGTCAACCTGTATCGCGATGGCAATGACAGTGTGAGTTGGCATGCAGATAACGAGGAAATTAACGGCAGTGAACCAACCATTGCCTCGGTGAGTCTTGGTGCGACTCGTAGGTTTGACCTGCGACACAAAGAGTCTGGCGAAACTGTTCGTGTTGACTTGGAAGACGGATCGTTACTGGTGATGTCGGGGCTATCGCAACACTGTTGGGTGCATCAAATTGCAAAGACGAAGACGAAAGTCGGTCCTCGCATTAACTTGACCTATCGACGAGTGATCTCTAACGCGAGGCTTTAACACGCTCTGCAGCGTGGATGTGATCAACAGTGAGTCCGCAACAACCACCAATGAGTTGCACTCCCATGTCTAGCCATTCGGCATAAAAACCCTCGAGTTTTTCTGCAGGGATCACTTCTGTGAAGTTCCAATTCGGCATTTCGAAATATCCACTGTCGGGGTATGCGCCAATTGGTCCTGAGAACTTCTTGCGGACCATCGAGATGGTGTCACTCACTGCTTGTGGCTGAGTGTGCATCACGCTGACTACATCGACGCCCTTTTCAGGAATGAGGTCAAGAACAGCTTCAAGTGGTGATTCCTGCGCAAGGTTGAAACTGATGATCTTGCCGGCGTCATTGCGCCTTGCAGCGACACCAAACCACACAGGCAAACCGGTGTCGAGTGCAGCCTGCAGAGCCATTGCTGTGCGATTTTCCTCGTACATCATTTCCAGCATGATGTGATCGACTCCACCTGCTTTCAGCAGTTGTGCCAATTGATGAAATGACTCTGCAATTTGAGCGGGTGGAGGTGTGCGTACCTGGTCAACGGTGTCAGTGCCTGGGTTGAGAGGAACCATGTGGGAGAGCGAACCACCCACAATGATGTTTCG
>BJFW01000105.1 GCA_014190095.1 Actinomycetes bacterium
CAACTTGCCTGCATCTTCTTTGAAGTAACCCGAGCCATCTTGGTCGCGAAGCACTGGCATGGTCGGAGAAATTCCCTCAACAGCTTCGGTCACGATGTAGAAGTGCTCGGCTGCATGCAATGGAACTGTTGCTCCAACTTGGCCGCCAAGTTCGCGAGCCCACATACCAGCAGCGTTCACTACCGCTTCGGCGCGAATGATTTGTCCTTCAACTTCAACACCAACAGCTCGACCATTCTCAACAACGATGCGATCAACTTTTACGTTTTCAACAATGCGCACTCCATGCGCACGCGCACCCTTTGCAAGAGCTTGCGTTACGTCGATTGGGTTCACCACTCCGTCACCAGGCAAGTGCACTGCACCAACTACGTCATCTACGCGAGCAAGTGGAACAAGTTCTTTCACATCTGCAGGAGTGATGATGTTTACTGGCAAACCAAACACTCGCGCCATTGACGCACCGCGCTTCAATTCTTCAAATCGTTCTTCGTTTGTTGCAATGGCAACCGAACCACGTTGCTGGAAACCAGTTGCTTGACCCGTCTCTTCCTCGAGTGTGGCAAACAAGTTTGTGGTGTACTGCGCAAGACGTGTGAGGTTTTGTGTTGCGCGCAACTGTCCAACAAGACCTGCTGCGTGCCAAGTAGTTCCCGAAGTGAGCTGCTTGCGCTCGAGGAGCAACACATCGGATTCACCGCGCTTGGCAAGGTGATAGGCAATGCTGCAACCGACAATTCCGCCGCCGACAATGACCACCTTTGCGCTACTTGGCAGATTTGACACGGAAACTCCTCGGACGGACTGGCACAAATTGGCATCGAATACTTGCTTGTCTAGTATGTCACGGCGAGATATATCACACACTGGCCGGCCCGGGCTCGGGCCAGATCTGACGAAATTGGGGACATATATATGAGTGAGCGCGCACGGATTGTCATTATCGGCGGCGGCATTGCGGGCGTGAGCGCCCTGTACCACCTGGCAAAGATGGGCTGCACCGATGTGTTGCTCCTCGAGCGTGACGAGTTGACCGAAGGTTCAACCTGGCATGCGGCCGGCAACGTGCCGACCTACTCAGGCAGCTGGAGCATCATGAAGGTACAAAAGTACACCGCCGAGTTGTACACCGAACTCGCCAAAGACCCTGACTTCCCCATCAACTATCACGTCACAGGCTCGGTGCGTCTTGCACACAGTGAAGAGCGCATGGCCGAGTTCAAGCATGTGAAGTCCATGGCTCGCGCAAACGGAATGGAGTACGACGTTCTTACTCCATCTGAATTGCAGAAGGTATACCCATTCGTTGAAACGCATGATCTTGTTGGTGCATTGTGGGACCCACTAGACGGCGACATTGACCCATCGCAAGTGACGCAGGCACTTGCTCGTGCTGCACGTGCAATGGGCGCACAAATTCGTCGTCACGAACGCGTCACTGGTCTTGAGCAAAAGCCAAACCATGAGTGGGTCGTCACTACAAACAAAGCAACCATTGAATGTGAAATGGTGTTGAACGCTGCTGGTTATCGCGCAGGCGAAGTGATGGCGCTTCTCGGTCGCCACTTGCCGATCATGACCATGGCTCACCAGTACTTGGTGACAGAAGAAATTCCAGAGCTTGCAGCACTTGCTAAACCGCTTCCGTTGTTGCGCGACCCAGACACGTCGTACTACTTACGTCAGGAGCGTCACAGTTACATTCTCGGACCATACGAGTGGCAGTCAACTGCAATGTGGCTTGATGGAATTCCAGATGACTTCGCAGGAAAGTTGTGGCCAGCAGAACTTGAGCGTTTGGAACCACAAATTCTTGATGCCGGTGAGCGCGTGCCATTGATTGCAGAAGCAGGAATTGCAAGAGTTGTAAACGGACCAATTCCGTACGCACCAGACGGCAACCCATACCTCGGACCAGAACGCGGTCTGCGCAATTTCTTCCATTGCAACACATTTAGTTTCGGTATCGCGCAAGGTGGCGGTGCAGGAAAGGCAATTGCAGAGTGGATGTTGAATGGTCGTCCAGAGTTCGACATTTGGGGAATTGATCGCCGTCGTTTCAAGGAGTACGCAACAACGCAGTACACCATTGATCGCGCGCTCGAGGTGTACCAAAACGAATACGCAATGGGCTTCCCATTCGAAGAGCGTCCCGCAGGCCGTCCTTCATATATGTCGCCGTTGTACGACAAATTGAAGGCAAAAGGCGCAGCATTTGGTGCTCGCGGTGGTTGGGAACGACCAACCTATTTCGACCCGAAGGGCGAAGTTACCGATCACACGTTGTCGTTCTTCCGCAAAAACGGATGGCGCAAAGTAGTTGCTGAAGAATGTCATGCAGCACGCAACTCGGTTGCACTGCTCGACCTTCCAGGCTTCACCAAAATTGAAGTTTCTGGCCCAGGCGCATTTGCCTTCCTCGACAACCTCATTTGCACCAAGTTGCCAAAGGTTGGCCGCTTGAGCCTCAGCTACGCACTCTTGCCAGATGGCAAGTTGCTCAGCGAACTCACAGTTGCTCGCTTGGCAGAAGACAGGTTCTACCTTGTTGGCGCAGCAAGCTCGGAATGGCACGACCTCGACGTTTTGGAAATGGCAATGCCAACAGATGGCAGTGTCACCATTAAGAACGTCACCAAGGATTACGGCTCGCTCATCTTGGTAGGACCACAGGCACGCGAAGTGCTCTCCAAGGTCACCACTACCTCACTTGAGAACGCTGACTTCCCATGGTTGTCACACAAGCTGATCGAAACCTCTGTTGGCACAGTGCTTGCACTGCGCGTGAACTACGTAGGTGAACTTGGTTGGGAATTGCACGCAGCAAACAACCAGATGGTTGCGTTGTATGACCAGATTTGGGCAGCAGGTGAAAAGCACGGCATTCGCGACATGGGTATCTACGCAGTGGACAGCCTTCGTCTCGATAAGTGCTACCGCGGCTGGAAGGGCGACCTTGAAATTGGGTTCTCACCATTCGACGCTTCACTCGATCGCTTCGTTGACATGAACAAAGAGTTCGTGGGCAAAGCAGCACTCGTAGAAGAAAAGAAGAATGGTTCGCCCTACCGTTTCGTACCAATGACGCTTGATGTTGATGGTGATGCAGACGTTCCGTTCTGCGCAGGAATCTTCAATGGTGACAAGCGAATTGGTATTGCCACTTCAGGTGGCTGGAGCTTCACGTTAAACAAGAGCGTTGC
>BJFW01000106.1 GCA_014190095.1 Actinomycetes bacterium
AAACCAACAAAAACAAGGCTGGAACAACGACTAACCATCGTGTGCTCTTGGGGTATGGCGATGAAATCATGTGGACGATTTATTTGAAGACGATGGTTGACCACTCGTCAAGCCACACGGCGCGGTTCTCTGCGATCACGTTGTATTCAATGGTGAGCGCGCGCTCTGGGCGTGAGATGTATCGCGTAAATGATTCTGGAATGGTTGCATCCGCGTGTACCGGAAACACAAACTGCGTGAGCGGAAGATCGCTTTGAAACGTTGTACCAGTGAGGTAGTCAATCAGCAGTTGCGCTTCAGCTTTGTGCTTGGTTCCGCGAAGTATTCCTGCGTACTCAATTTGCTCAAAGCAAGTCAGCGGAGCAACTCCGGTTGGGGCAACATCAGTTGGAGGGTCTGCAAACAGCACTTCAGCCGCTGGGCTACTGCTGTAACTCACCACAATGGGCCGTTCGCCCTTGCCTGACGAACCTGAAAACTCGGTGCTGTATGCCTGCGTCCATCCGTCTACAACCAGCACGCCATTTTCACGTAACGCTTTCCAATAGTCCTGCCAACCGTCTTCACCAAACTCGGCAACTGTGGCAAGGAAGAATGCAAGACCAGGTGATGAAGTAATTGCACTCGGCAAAACAAGCAAATTCGCATATGGGCTGTTGATGAGGGCATCAAGCGTCATAGGAGGAGCAATGTTGTTCTCTGCAAACCACGCGATGTCGTAATTGATGCACACGTCACCGGTGTCAACTGGGGTGACTTCGTGCCCTGGAATATTTCGCATGAGCGATTCGTTCATGAATGCAAGATTCGGGGTTTGATACGACTCGAACATGTCGGCGTCGAGCGCGCGAGAAAGCAGTGTGTTGTCTACTCCCCATAACACGTCTCCCTCGGGATTGCCAGAAGTAAGTGCGGCCTTAGAAACGAGTTCGCCAGCGTCGCCGCTGCGAACGATGTTTACCGTTATTCCAGTTTCGGCAGTGAATGCATCAAAGATGCCTTCACTCGGAGTGAACGAGTCATGTGCAAGCAGTGTCAGCGTTACTGGTCCATCAATACTTGACGAACTTTCATCAGAACTACCCGAACACGATGCGAACAACAGCATGCTGAGTGTGATTGCGACAATTTTCTTCATGGGGGTACTTCTTTCAGGTACTGAGGGCACTTGACTGAACGACAAATAGCGAACCTGTCTTTACTGAAATTGTTGCAGTTTCTTCGGTGAGTTCGTTGCTTATTCCGCGCGACGAATGGGGAGCAAGAGATTCATTGTTGAGTACCCATTTCAAACCACTAGTAGAGATCCCCGATGCTTCGCCACCTGCAGCAACAAGCCCAACATTTGAGCCGAGTTTTCCTGTGATGGAGACCGACGCTGGGCCATGAATGAGATGCAGAATGGAGTTATCCCACATTGCCTGGATAGTGCAGTGGCGCAGGTTTGGGTTCTGCAACACGGCAAAAACGCCAAGCTCGTGGTCCAAACGACCACCACCTTTGGTGATGAGCACGATCTTGGTTGCGCCCATGTCCACCGCTTTCAGCAGTGCAAGTTCGGCATCGGTGGCGTCTTTGTCGCGTGGCAACTCGGTGACTGTTGTTCCGTTCGCCTCTACGGCTGCAAGAACCGCTTTATCTACCGAGTCCATGTCGCCAATGACGACGTTCACGCGAAGTCCTAGATCAATGGCTCCATGCAAACCAGAATCGGCTGCAATGACTAGTTGATGCGCAGGAATATGTTGCGCGATCGCTCGCGTTGGGGGAGTGCCACCCAACACAACGATCGCGGTTTTGCCATCGTGCCTCACCTGTTAAGGATGCCACAGTTAGACGCTCTTAACCCTCATGACGGTATCCTTTTTCACGTGAGCCCTTTCGCTAGCACCACCTCAGAGATTGACAAGACAGACACGATTGTTTCAATTACGCCAGAGGCGCATGTCAAGTTGCTTGAACTTCGCGATGCAGAGGCTGAAGGTGCACAACTTGGTCTGCGTCTCGAAATCTTGTCTGAGCCAGGCGAAGATTTCCGTTATGACTTGTCATTTGATTTCTTTACGAAGGCGGCGTTTAGCGATGAAGTTCGCACGATCGATGGCTTGAAAATCATTGTTCCTGCAAAAGACATCGACGCATTTCAAGGCGCAACGATTGACCATTCAGAAACGCAAGGTCTGCTCATTCGCAATCCGAATAAGCCAAAGGCTCCCCAGATTGAAGGCTTGGTTCGCGACGATGCAATGTCGGCAGAAATTGAAACTATCGTTACGACTGAAGTAAACCCGATGCTTGCTGCACACGGCGGATTCGTGACGTTTGCTGGCCACGACACCGAAGGAACCGCATACTTCACCATGGGCGGTGGATGCCACGGCTGCTCAATGAGTCGTCAAACCATGCTTGAGGGTGTGCAATCCATGGTGTCGGCAAAAGTGCCAACGATCACTAAGGTTCGTGACCTCACCGACCACTCAACTGGCGAGAACCCGTTCTTTAAATAAATTCTGTTGACTCGCGAACAGCGGTAAAAATCGGATTGAGCGCCGCGAACACATCGCCAGCATCGATCAGTTTTTGGTGATCGCCAGTAAACACGATCAAGCCTTTAATAAATGCTTCCTGGGCATTGATCTGTTCGGTGGCTATTCCAACGGCAGTTTCATACGTTTCGGTAAATCGCACATCTTCGGCAGGTGCCACACCAGATGCGAATGAAACAACTCCATCACGAACTTGCAGGTGATAGGTGACATCTCCAAATGGAGTTCCCGTGACTACTTGAGTGAGTCCAACGGTGTGCTGAGAAGCAAGTGTCGAAAGTGTGGAGTCTGCGCTCACACCGGCCGACATGGCCGAGATCCACTCGGCGCTGAGATATCGAAGTGACG
>BJFW01000107.1 GCA_014190095.1 Actinomycetes bacterium
TACAAGTGTGCGCAACACACACAAAGGCAGATATCGATACGTGTGTAGCAGCGTTTGTTTCCGCGCGCGAACTCGGCAACAACTAGTCGCGTCTTGTTAGGCGCAAGCCTTCGCCAAGTTTTGCAAGGTCACTTCCATATTCTTCCGGTTGTGCGTTGCGCGATCAGCAACACCACTCACCACTTTTCCTAACTTCGCGGAAATCTTGCCGCGATGATCAATCCAACTGTGGGTTACACGACAACCTTCAGCAGTTGGCTCTAATTCATACACCCAATCGCACCAGTTTTTGCCAAACACCATTAGTCCAAAAGAAAACTTACGTTGGGCTTCGAGTGCATTTACTTTCACCGAAGTTGACCAATTCTTTTTTCCGTTGCCATTCTTTCCTTTGAATGAAGCGCCGACAGCAGCAGTCGTCGCACCCTTCATCCACTCTCCGCCCTTGTTTTCAGGCGACCACTCACCCATTCGCGGCAAATCGGTAATCATTGCCCACACTTTTTCTGCAGGTGCCTTGATCTCTACGGATACTGAAACTGGTGTGGTCATCTCTTTATTGTGTCACGACTTGGAAGAGGTGTTTGACGAACGACGGGTTATCCGTCGCCACAGTCGTTGAGCGGTTGAAGAAGCCAGAAATGGCAGAGCAATTCGATACACCAAGCCGGGAACCACCGCGGTTTTGCCCCGTTCAAGTGCCCGCGTGGTCGCACGAACAACATCGTCGGGTGTCAGCCACAACCAACGTGGAACACTCTGCGATAAGTGTTCAAGCCCTGCCCTGCGGTGTAAGTCTGTTCGCACATACCCAGGGCACACTGCAACAACTCGTACACCCCGACCATTTACTTCGAGCGCAAGGCTACGTGCGTACGAAGTTGCGTATGTCTTTGCGGCTGCATACGGCCCCGCTTTTCGCATTGGTGTAAATGCAGCAATGCTCGACACAATCACCACATCGCCGCTTCCGCGCTCGACCATACGAGGCACCACAATCTCACTCAGTCGGACAATGCCCGCCGACATGAGGTACGCAAGTTCGTCCAACTGATCTCGATCCGATGTGCCAATTTTCGCTGCATGTGTAACACCAGCATTCATCACAAGAACATCAACGGCTCCACACCGAGCACCAACACTTTCCACTCCATCTCTACGAGAAAGATCGGCAACAATCACTTCAGCATGTACGCCTCGCGAACGCACCGCACTTGCAACACGATCCAATTCAGATTGGTTGCGTCCCACCAGCACAAGTTCACTTGCGCTGTCTGCATACCAATGCGCAAAGGCCTCACCAATTCCAGATGTTGCACCTGTCACTAACACGCGTTTGCTCACACATCTGAAACTAGTACTTCTCCACAAACTGATAATGATGTGGTGATACCGTGAATGCAATGTCAACTGCAAGTCGCGACTCAAGCATCATTGCGCACAATCTTGTAAAGAAATATGGCTCAGTTACCGCGCTTGACGGGCTGAACTTGGAGGTTCGTGCAGGAACGGTGCTCGGACTTCTTGGCCCAAATGGTGCTGGAAAAACCACTGCCGTTTCTATTCTCACCACACTTGTCAAGCCCTCTTCAGGATCAGCCACAGTTGCTGGAATCGATGTGCTGTCTAATCCGCACGAAGTCCGCAAACGAATTGGACTCTCGGGTCAATATGCAGCAGTTGACGAACACCTCACAGCAACTGAAAATCTTGAAATGATCGGTCGCCTCTACGGAATGAACAGGCGCGAAGCCAAAACTCGGGCGCAAGAACTGATTGATCGTTTTCGACTTTCTGATGCAGCGCATCGTCCACTGAAAACCTTTTCGGGTGGCATGCGACGACGAATTGACCTTGCGGGCGCACTCATCGCCGACCCACCGGTGCTCTTTCTTGATGAACCAACCACCGGACTTGACCCAGTGAGTCGCGGCGAACTGTGGGATGTAATCCGCGATCGTGTCGCTCAAGGAACCACGGTTTTGCTCACGACACAGTATTTGGAAGAAGCCGATCAACTTGCAAACCAAATTGTGGTGATTGACCATGGTCGATCCATCGCAGAGGGAACAGCAGACGAACTGAAGCGACGAATTGGTGGAGAGCACCTTGATGTGCACATTGAGCGCCAAGACCAATTTGAGCTCACTGAATCAATTTTGCGAGGCGTTGCCTCGGGTCCATTACGTGCCCACAGTGGCGATGGCGCATTTTCCGCACCAGTAAAGAACGGCGTTCAAGCATTAAGTCAAGTGCTTCGAGAACTTGAAGCAAAGAATGTTGCCATTATTGATATTGGATTACGTCGACCAACACTGGACGATGTTTTTGTTGAATTAACTGGTCACGCCGCAGAAGAATCGAGTAACGCATGAACATCCTTCGCGACTCGTTAGTCATTGCCCGACGCAACACCATTCGTATTCGGCGAGTTCCCGATGTCATGGTTTTCGTCTTAATTCAACCTCTGATGTTTGTTGTCTTGTTTGCTTACGTTTTTGGAGGGTCAATCGACATTCCAGGCAGCAGTTATCGAGAGTTTTTAATGGCAGGAATCTTCACCCAAACCGTGGTGTTCGGGGCAACGTTTACAGGAGCGGGACTCGCAGAGGATTTGCAAAAGGGTCTGATCAATCGATTCAGGTCACTTCCGATGTCTCCATATGCGGTAGTTGCCGGACGTACTGCCAGCGATGTGATTTATAACGTGTTGTCAATTGCCATGATGTCAATTGCAGGACTTGCAGTTGGCTGGCGCATTCGCAGTTCAGTGTTAGACGCAGTAATCGGATACTCACTGTTGTTGTTTTTCTCGTACGCGTTTTCTTGGGTTATGGCCTGCATCGGCCTTGCAGT
>BJFW01000108.1 GCA_014190095.1 Actinomycetes bacterium
CAGAACTTGTGCAGTTACCTGAGCAACGAGCAACCGTTGTTGCCGATCAAGCACGCAAATTTGGCCCAAGCACACTGGTGCGCAGTATTGAAGTGTTGGGCGAATCACTGATTGAAATGCGCCACGCACCCGATGCACGTTTGTTGCTCGAGGTGTCTTTAGTAAAACTCACCAACCAAACCTTGGGTGGCGATATTGCAGCAATCATTGGTCGCCTTGAGCGTTTAGAAGCAGGTGCGGTTCGCGCAGCCGATGCAACAGGCCCGGTAGCAAAACCGGTTCCGGTAAACCCTGCAACGGGCAAAGTGCAAGTGGGTGGCAAGGCGCGCATGCCACAATCCAACACTCCTGCACCTGCCTCGCAACCGAAAGTTGCTGCTCCAGCACCAGCGCCTGCACAACCTACGAAACCAACTGAGCCGGCATCCGATTCGCAAGTGGTTGCTAAGTGGGCAGAAGTGCTTACAGGCTTGAAGCCATTTGTTCGTGCGTTGTATTCAGCAGTTACACCACAATCGTGTAACGACACCACACTCACGCTTGCCGCGCCTAACGAAATGCACATGAAGAAGGCGCAAGAACATATTCCTGTTGTTGTGGCTCAACTGGAAACCGTTACTGGCCGTACGCTTGCTATTGAATTCACGGTTGACAAAGACGCCACCTCACCAACTGGTCGCAACGCTCGGCCAAAGGTGAAGGAAACCGAAATTTCAGACGAAGTAGATCGCAGTGAAATTATGGATGCCCCAAACAAAGCCATGCCATCGGCAATGGACCAATTGACGAAAGCCTTCCCTGGTTCACAAGTTGTCGATCAAGCAAAAAAGAAATAGTCAGTAAGGCATCACGGTTATGGCCTCTGCGTACACCACAGCAATGCAAACGCTCATTGATGCGTTGGGTCGTTTGCCTGGCATTGGTCCAAAGTCGGCGCAGCGCATTGCCTTTCACTTACTGAAGACCGATGCACACGACGTAGAGAAATTGGCAACCGCCATTACCGAAGCAAAGGCGCTCGTCCAGTTTTGTCAGAAGTGCTTCAACTTTTCCGAAGGCTCGGTGTGCCACATTTGCGACGACTCGCGCCGTGACCAAACCGTATTGTGCGTTGTTGAAGAATCGCGCGACATTGTGGCCATCGAAAAAACGGGCGAGTTCCGTGGCCGGTATCACGTGTTGCTTGGAGCAATGAACCCGCTTGAAGGCATTGGCCCCGATCAGTTGAAGATTCGCGAACTACTTGCCCGCCTGGACGACGAAGGCATTACCGAAATCATTTTGTGCACCAACCCGAACACCGAAGGCGACGTGACAGCTATGTATTTGGCTCGTTTGCTGAAGCCCCTCGGTTTGCGCGTAACGCGTATTGCTAGCGGCTTACCGGTTGGCGGCGACTTGGAATACGCCGACGAGCTCACACTCGGTCGAGCACTTGAGGGCCGTCGCGAAATAGAGGGTTAGTTATGTAGGTGTGCTTACGACTTCGCTGGGTAGCGACGCCAGGCAAATGGCGCATTGATCACGAATGCAAGCAACACGAGCAGCGCAGCATTCAACAACACTGGCCGCCAAATAAATGAGTATCCAAGGTCGGTAACCGCGCTGCCACCAATGATTGCGGTTAACGCAGTTCCACCACTTGGTGGATGCATGTAACCAAAGCGAACCATCAGTCCGGCGTGTACGCCAACCGCAACACCAACTGCAAGTGCGGTGTTGTTGAAGTTTTGTGCTGACAAAACACCAAGAAACGCTGCAACACAATGGGCAAGAATCACTGGAACGGGTTGCGCCGCCGGTGCAGTTGGCATCGTAAACAAAATGACTGCCGAGGCGCCCATGGACAGGGCGAGTATTGGCGAAACACTGTCGAGCAGTGCATCACTCACCAGCCAAGTTATGGCCATTGCCAGCGCTGCGCCTAATGCGCCAATGAGTGCGTCTGTGTTATTTGCTTTTGGTGAAGGAAACAGCTTCATTGCACGGTTTCATTTGACAGTGCGAACAACGAGGGCATCGCCTTGTCCGCCACCGCCGCACAACGCTGCTGCACCCATGCCGCCACCACGGCGCTGCAGTTCATGCAACAAGGTGAGTGCAAGTCGGTTGCCGCTCATGCCAATTGGGTGTCCAAGAGCAATTGCTCCACCGTTCACGTTCACAATGTCGTCCGAAATTCCTAGTTCGCGCATTGATGCAATACCTACGGCAGCGAATGCCTCATTAATTTCAAAGAGGTCAACGTCGCTCACTTTTTTGCCAGCGCGATCAAGTGCTTTCATAATGCTGCGGCTTGGTTGATGCAACAACGATGCGTTGTCTGGGCCAGCAACCATTCCGTACGAAACAAACTCGCCAAGTGGCTTCACGCCACGGCGTTCGGCTTCACGCTTCGACATCATCACAATTGCCGAACCCGCGTCACTAATTTGGCTGGCGTTACCTGCGGTAACGGTTCCGTCTTTGTCGAATGCTGGCTTCAACGATCCAAGTGATTCCATGGTGGTGCTTGCGCGCACGCCTTCATCGCTGTCAATCACCAACGGGTCGCCCTTGCGTTGTGCAATTGAAATGGGAACAATCTCATCGGCAAGTCGGCCTGCTGCAATTGCAGCAGCAGCACGTTGGTTGCTCTTCATTGCCAAGTCATCTTGCGCATCACGGCTGATGTTTCCTGCTGCGTAACGCTCGGTGCCAAGGCCCATGAGGCAGGCATCGAATGCGCACCACAAACCGTCGCGCTGAATTGCATCGAGCAACTGCACGTCACCGAAACGGAAACCACTGCGAGCACCCATTGCCAAGTACGGAGCATTGGTCATGCTTTCCATGCCGCCTGCAATCACAATGTC
>BJFW01000109.1 GCA_014190095.1 Actinomycetes bacterium
TTGCGTTCCGCGACTGCGTCCGACACCAAGTGCTGCATACGCGGCTGCACCGTCGGCGAGAATCGCTGGAATCGTTCCCAGTGACAACACGTTGTTCACCACTGTTGGCTTTCCAAACAAACCTTCGATTGCAGGTAGCGGCGGCTTCGCGCGTACAACTCCGCGCTTACCTTCGAGGCTTTCGAGCAAAGCGGTTTCTTCGCCGCAAATGTAAGCACCTGCACCAACACGAACCTGAATGTTGAATTCAAATCCCGAACCCAAGATGTTGTTGCCAAGCCAACCTTGCTCGGTGGCGGCTTCAACAGCCTTGTTCAACGCCTCAATTGCTTCTGGGTATTCGCTGCGCACATAGATGTAACCCGTGTTTGCGCCAACAGCCCAACCAGCAATGGTCATGCCTTCAAGCAGCATGAACGGGTCGCCTTCCATGAGCATGCGGTCCGCAAACGTTCCGCTGTCTCCTTCGTCTGCATTGCACACGATGTACTTCGTGGTGCCATGCGCTTCAAGAACCGTGCGCCATTTAATTCCGGTAGGGAATGCTGCGCCTCCGCGACCACGAAGACCGCTGTCGGTAACTTCGGTAACAACATCACTTGGTGTCATGCCAAGTGCACGTTTCAAACCCTTTACTCCGCCGTTTGCTTCGTAGTCCTGAGCAGAACGCGGGTCGACAACACCAACACGTTGATACGTGACACGTTGCTGACGCTTGATCCACGGAAGCTCGGTGGTGAGACCAAGTCGAAGTGGGTGAGCGCCACCATTCAGCACATCTGCACTGAGCAAACTGGCAACGTCGTCCACAAGAACTGGACCGTAAGCAATGCGACCTTCCTTGGTGGCAACTTCGATCATTGGCTCGAGCCACATCATGCCCCATGAGCCGTTGCGCACAACACGCACACCTTTTTGTTTTGCAAAGGCTGTAGCAACGTCATCAGCACCGGCTGCACGTGAAGCAGCATCGCGCGGTACGTACACCGTGACTCCTTCGCCAGTGGTGTCTATGGATGGTTCAGGAATTCGTTTAGCGATTGCGTCGCCAATGATGGTTTCTATTGACGTTTCGTTAACGCCACCAATAAGACGGCCGTCAACGGAAACGGATGGGCCCAATGCGCAGTGACCCAAACAGAACACTTCTTCAACAACAACTTTTTTGCCGTCTCCTGCAAGCAGTGCGCGATCCCATACATCGCGACCGCCGCGTGACTGACATGCTTCTGCGCGACACACCTGCACGATTGGGCCTGCAGGCTCTTCGGTGCGGAAGTCTTTGTAAAACGTGATGACGCCATGCACTTCGGAAACCGTGACGTTAAATACGTCGGCAAAAACGGGGATCAGTTCTTTGCTGATATATCTGGCGTGGTGCTGTACTGCGTGAAGAGCCGGCAGCATCCCACCTTCTACGCCGGCGAATTGGCGGACAATGGCTTCAAGTTCGGGGAGCGCTGCGTTGGTACTCAAGGCTCATAATCGTAGGCGAAATAAGGGCTAGAGCGACAGTGAGGTCAAGATCCGCCCCTTTTTCGGGGCTACTTGCGCTTCTTGCGCGGGGGTTTCACCGTGATCGAGGCATATTCACGCAAAAGTTCGGAAGTGGAGACCATGAGGGCGAAGGCGATGGCGTCAATGACTGCCAGTGAGGGGTTCGCCGTGCCTCGCTCAATTTGGCCCATATAGGAACGATCAATGTTGCAGCGACGCGCTAATGCTTCTTGGCTAATCTCGAGTTCTTTTCGACGAGTGCGAATGTTTAGTCCAAGATTCTGCGAAATATTCACGACTTATATGTCTATGTCATTCTTCACGCATTTTCTACGGATTGATAACCCACGGACAATAATCCGCGTTAATTGAATGTTATCTCAGTTCTCACGGTTGCATATTTGCATCGGAATAGTAATGTCCCTCAATCTTTGTGGGGATTTAGAGGGACGAAAAAAGTTCTCGTATTTCTTTTTCTGGGTCGCTCAAGACCGCAATTTTGGCGTTAATTTCCAACGTGCTGCGGTCGGCAAGGTCAAACACCGGCCAGGATGGTGTTGAAGACTTCGCAAACTGCACAATCTCATCAGCAAAACGTTTGGCAATGCCTGCTCGTTCAGCACCGTCGCCCGTCAACATATCGGTGCCAGGTGCACCCAAGTTGTCAAATGCAAATGGAATGTCAAGTGCATGGCAACTACCGAGCACGCCACCAAATGCAGGAGTAGCCCAAGTGAACCAATACATCCATGTTGGATTGCCAGCTGTTGCATGATTCTCTGCGAGTCGCTGTGCACGTTGACGGAATGCAGTGTCGGTGCGAACTGAAGAAATGAGTTGTCGTGGCGATTCTGTTGGTCGAAGTTTTTCGTACACCGCACGAGCATCTGCAGCACGATCTCCAAACACTTCACCGCTGACGCGCTCCCAATCGTGTTGGCCAAATTCGGCTTGCACTGGGTCAAAGGCCGACCACAATCGATCTTCGTCGTGGTTGGAACCAAGTACAAGAGGAAGTGGGGAATGCGCTGCTGCGTTCAAGATGTCAAACGGCAATGCCGATCCACCCGCGGTGGGCGTATAGAAATCAAAGTTCGTTGTAGGAGTAGCCATTTGTTTTGCCTGTGCTGCCAACATGTCATCAAGTGTCAAAGCTCGAACTTCATCAATGCTTGTAACGTGTGCAGTTTCAAGAAATTGAGTCTGCAGTTCTTGTGCGCGGGGAAGTGTTCTGAGTTGTCCGATACTTGGACTCATAGCCCACACTTTGTGAAATAAACCTTTGGCCTCGGGG
>BJFW01000110.1 GCA_014190095.1 Actinomycetes bacterium
ACATCAATGAAGACGGTGAGTACTCGCACCTTCGCAGCATGGTGGTGAGTGGTCTGTACCGCGTTGCCGAAGGTGAGTCGGGACTGCGTTCTGCACTTGCACAGATATGTGCTGAAATCAGCACGGCCATTGATGAGGGAGTGCGAATCGTCGTGCTCTCCGATCGAAATAGCGACGAAGTATTTGCTCCAATTCCATCGCTCCTTACAACCAGTGCAGTGCATCACCATCTCATTCGCACCAAACAGAGAACCAAGGTGGGTCTCATTGTTGAGTGCGGCGATGCACGAGAAGTGCATCACATGGCACTGCTGGTTGGTTTTGGTGCTGGCGCAATCAATCCGTACCTTGCGTTCGAATCGATTGAGGATTTGATTGCAGCTGACGATGGCGCAGGGATGCATGGTCTTGGTGGAATGGAACCCAAGAAGGCCGTAAACAACTACATCAAGGCAGCGGGCAAAGGTGTGTTGAAGGTGATGTCGAAAATGGGTGTCTCGACAGTTGCTTCCTATACCGGTGCGCAAATTTTTGAAGCCATTGGATTAAGTCACTCGTTTATTGACGAGTTTTTTACGGGAACAGTTTCGCGAATTGATGGCATCGGGCTTGAGCAGGTGAGTGCAGAGGTTGCAGCGCGCCACGCAATTGCGCATCCACGCCGACCAGATCAACGTATTCACCGCAAGCTTGAACTGGGTGGCGAATATCAGTGGCGCCGCGAAGGAGAACACCATTTGTTTAATCCAGAAACCGTGTACCGACTGCAACACGCAACTCGGTCTGGTCGCTATGACTTGTTCAAGCAATACACAGCAGCAGTGGATGATCAATCAAAGGTGCTCACCACATTGCGTGGGATGTTCCAATTTGCAAGTGATCGAAAGCCAATTTCGATTGATGAGGTTGAGCCAGTTGCAAACATCGTGCAACGCTTCTCAACAGGCGCAATGAGTTATGGATCAATTTCTGCAGAGGTGCACGAGACACTTGCTATTGCGATGAATCGAATTGGCGCAAAAAGCAACACAGGCGAAGGCGGTGAAGATCCCGAGAGATATGAAGTCATGGGCAACGGCGATTCCAAGCGTTCGGCAATTAAGCAAGTTGCTTCAGGTCGCTTTGGTGTGACGAGTGAGTATCTCGTCAATGCCGATGACATTCAAATCAAGATGGCCCAAGGTGCCAAGCCTGGCGAAGGTGGTCAGCTGCCAGGACACAAAGTGTATCCATGGATTGCTAAGACACGACATAGCACTCCTGGTGTTGGGCTCATTTCACCACCACCGCACCACGACATTTACTCAATTGAAGATTTGAAGCAGCTCATTCACGACTTGAAGAATTCAAACCCTGCTGCGCGAGTGCATGTGAAGTTGGTGTCTGAAGTTGGTATTGGCACGGTGGCTGCAGGTGTGAGCAAAGCAAAAGCCGACGTGGTGCTGATTTCTGGTCATGATGGCGGAACTGGCGCTTCGCCACTGACGTCGCTGAAGCACGCCGGGGTGCCATGGGAGCTCGGTCTTGCCGAAGCGCAGCAGACGCTGTTACTCAACGGTTTGCGTGATCGCATTGTTGTGCAAGCCGATGGACAGATGAAGACGGGACGCGACGTCATCATCGCTGCGCTTCTTGGTGCAGAAGAGTTTGGTTTTGCAACAGCCCCACTAGTGGTGAGCGGCTGCATCATGATGCGCGTCTGTCACCTAGATACTTGCCCTGTTGGTATTGCAACGCAAAACCCGGAGCTGCGCAAGCGGTTTAGTGGCAAGCCGGAGTTCGTTGTCAACTTCTTCGAATACATCGCTGAAGAGGTGCGCGAATATCTTGCTCAACTCGGTTTCCGCACATTGCAGGAAGCGGTTGGTTGTGTTGAGGCGCTCGATGTGAAGCATGCAGTGAACCATTGGAAGGCTCAAGGCCTCGACATTGAGCCGATTCTTGTCACTCCGCAAAATCCGTACAATCAAACTCGACATCATTCGGTGGCGCAAGATCATGGGCTGGCTGATGCATTAGACACCGCTCTCATTGCGCGGTGCGCAAAGGCAATTCAGTCTGGTTCGGCAATCTCTGTTGAATCGCCAATTTCAAACGTCAATCGCACCGTGGGCACCATGTTGGGTAGCGAAGTGACGAGAAAGTGGGGAGGCGCCGGACTTCCGAATAACACCATTTCGCTTCGGTTTGAAGGATCGGCTGGACAGAGTTTTGGTGCATTCATTCCACGCGGCGTAACCATGCAACTCTTAGGCGACAGCAATGATCACGTTGGTAAGGGGCTGTCTGGTGGCCGAATCAGCATTCGTCCAAGTGAACGTGCTTTGTTTGCTCCCGAAGAAAACGTGATCGCCGGAAACGTCGTTGGCTACGGTGCAACTTCGGGACAGGTGTTCATTAACGGCATAGTCGGTGAACGATTTGCAGTTCGTAACTCAGGGGCAACTCTGGTGGTTGAAGGCGTGGGTGACCATGCATGTGAATACATGACCGGTGGCCGCGCGGTTGTACTTGGCACAACGGGTCGAAACTTTGCTGCTG
>BJFW01000111.1 GCA_014190095.1 Actinomycetes bacterium
AATAGATGGTCACGATGTTCGTGACCTCACGCTGAATTCATTGCGTGCGTCTATTGGAGTAGTGAGCCAAGACCCGCACATGTTTCATGAGACCATTAAAGAAAACTTGTTGTACGCCAAGCCAAGTGCAACAGATGCAGAAATGGTTGCTGCATGCACCGCCGCACACATTCATGATGTGGTTGCAGGTCTTTCCGATGGTTACAACACGGTGGTCGGCGAACGTGGCTACCGATTGTCGGGCGGTGAAAAACAGCGTTTGGCTATTGCTCGATTGCTGTTGAAGAACCCTGCAGTCATGATTTTGGACGAAGCAACCAGCCACCTCGACAACGAGAGCGAAGCACTTGTGCAAGATGCGCTGGATAACGCCATGCATAACCGCACGTCAATTGTGATCGCACACCGTCTGTCTACTATTCGCGATGCCGACAGAATTGTGGTGTTAGATGAGGGAGTGGTGGTGGAGGAAGGTTCACACGATGAACTAATGACGCGTAATGGTTTCTATGCTGCACAAGTTCGTGCTGGTGGCACAGCACTACAGGGATAACTGTGAGCGACGAAGAACTCACGCTGTCGGTTAGCCAATACATCGATGTGGTGAACAATGTGTTGAAGAACACCCTGGGCGAAGGCGTGTGGATTCAGGGTGAAATTGAGGGGTTCAATAACCGCACCAAGCACACCTATTTCAACGTGGTGGAACGAACCGATGGCAAAAAGGCCTCAGTGAATGTGGCCATTTGGGAGTTCAACCTCAAGCGGTTGAAGCCATTGCTCGAAAAACATCGACTGACACTTGCCGACGGAATCAAAGTGCGCTTGTTTGGCACCGGCGACTTGTACGCCGAACGCGGATCGTTCAGTTTCAAGGTGTCCAACATTGACCCACGGTTCACACTTGGCGACTTGGCTGGCCAGCGTGACGAAATTGTGCAGAAGCTGAAACTCGCTGGACTGTACGAAGCCAACAAGCGAGTGAAGATGCCTGTTGTGCCATTGCGCGTTGCGTTGCTCACCAGTATTGGTAGCGCCGCACACGCCGACACGCTGCACGAACTTGAGGCTTCGGGTATTGGCTTCGAGGTGTTTGTCTACGACGTGCGCGTGCAAGGCGAAGATGCAGCGCCAACTGTTGTTGCCGCAATGAAGCAAGCAGCCAAACGCGACGACATTGACCTGATCATGTTGGTGCGAGGCGGTGGTTCAAAGACCGACCTGTTGGCATTTGATACCGAAGAAATTGCTACAGCAATTGGCAAATGTGTGAAGCCAGTGTTTACCGGCATCGGTCACGAAATCGATTTCAGCATTGCCGACGAAGTTGCGCACCGCGCGTTTAAAACGCCAACGGCGTGTGCTGCAGGTGTTGCCGCAGTAGTGACTGAGTTTGTGCAGTCAACCGAAGAAGCATGGGCGCAAATTGCTGCAACGGCAAGCGAGTTGCTGCAAAGCGCTGAACACGAACTGGTGCGTTCGCTTGATCGTATTCGCAGACGGCCAATGGATGTGTTGAACTTGGCCGCGCAATCATTGAAGGGAGCAAGCGACAGGTTGCGCTTGCTCGACCCTGTGAACACCATGGCGCGCGGCTGGAGTATTACGCGCGACGCACAAGGCAGAACTGTGCGCAGTGTTGCGCAAGTGTCGGCGGGCGAGCAGATGACCACCCAGTTATCTGACGGAACTATTTCCAGTACGGTCAATTTATAAAGAAAGCGAAGGCATATGGCAACGAAAAAAGCAGCAAAAGCAATTGATGGCACAACCGGTTATGCCGAGGCGATTGGCGAACTGGAATCCATCTTGGACGAACTGGAAAGCAACGATGTCGACGTGGACGTGCTTGCCGAACACGTAAAGCGCGCTTCGGAATTGATTGAGCTGTGCCGCGACCGTATTGGCAATGCAAAACTTCGCATTGAAGAAGTTGTTGCACAAATTGACGCCGACTGAATATCGCATATTTAACCCCTCTAACCTGAACCCGTGCACACCGCGCCACAATCTCTCCTTGACGTTGCTTCTCGGGTAGATAAACGCCTGGAGGCACTGCTTGCCGTAGAGCGCGAGCGTTGGGCGAAGGTGGATGCTGACCTTGTTCCACCCATTGATGAAATTGCACGCTTGGTGCTAGCCGGTGGCAAACGATTGCGTCCTGCGTTTTGTTTCTGGGGTTTTGTTGGCGCAGGTGGTGACCCAACCGATGAATTGGTGATTGATGCCGGTGCTGCACTTGAACTTCTTCATGCGTTTGCGTTGTTTCACGACGACGTAATGGACGGTTCGCTCACCCGCCGCGGCGAACCAACAACGAACGCAAAGTTTGAAGCCAGCCACGGTGCAAACACGCTGGCAGGCGAGTCGCGCAGATTTGGCGATGGCGTTGCCATTTTGGTGGGCGACTTGGCGTATGTGTATTCCGATCAGTTGATGCGCAACGCATCGCCACAAGCGTGGACTATTTGGAATGAGCTGCGCATTGAATTGAACTTTGGTCAATACCTTGACATGTTGGGTTCGGCAATGAAC
>BJFW01000112.1 GCA_014190095.1 Actinomycetes bacterium
GTTTCGCCACCATTACGTGGTCGTTTGACCCGTTGGTACGTCGCAATGCATGGTTCAACATGGTGAAACTTGGTGCGAGTGTCACCAACTACTACCAAAATTTTTATGGTGAATTAGACGATGGAATCAATGCGGGCGAGCAGAGTGATCGTGTTCTGGTGCGCTGGCAGGTACTGGCAACGACCGGACCACAATCCTGTGAAGTAGTTGCAGAGCGTGAAGGCGACATCGTCATCGCTACGCCAAGCGACATTGAACTCATTCGCAAGACCAACAAGGCTGAAGCTCGATCGTGGCGTGCTAGTCAGCGCGCAGCTTTTGAGGAAGCCATTGCCGATGGGTATTCGGTGCGAGGATTAAACGCAGAGTGTTCGTATGTCTTGAGCAGGAGTTAAGTCATGATCCGCAGAATCGAAATTGTGCGTGCACACATCAACTTGGTGTCTCCATTTCGCACCTCGTTTGCAACGGAAGTGGATCGCAATCTGCTGTATGTACGTGTGGTCGGCGACGATGAAGAGGGTTGGGGAGAGTGTGTAGCAATGGCTGCGCCGCTCTATTCGTCTGAATATGTAGATGGTTGCGAAGAGGTGATGAAGCGCTATCTCATCCCAATGATTTCTGCATCGACGACTGCTGAAGAATTCGTGCAGAAATCTGCGGCAATTCGCGGCAACTTTATGGCCAAGGCCGCAATTGAAGCAGCGTTGTTGGACTATCAATTGCGTAAAGCCAAGATGTCGCTTGCAAACTTCCTTGGTGCAACGCAAACCAAAGTTGCATCGGGGGTTTCGGTTGGAATTCAGCCAACAATTGATGACCTCCTTCGTGTGGTTGCCGAGTATCGCGCTGATGGATATGTGCGCATCAAATTGAAGATTGAGCCAGGCCTTGACATCGATCGCGTGCGCGCAGTGCGCGAAGCATTTGGCCAAGACATGTTGCTGCAGGTGGATGCCAATGCTGCCTACACCGTTGACGATGCCGCACATCTTGCCAAGTTGGACGAATTCAATTTGCTGCTGATTGAGCAACCATTGCCCGAAGAAGACATTGTTGGCCACGTGGAATTAAGTAAGCGTGTTGGAACTCCAATTTGTTTAGACGAGTCCATTACTTCGTACGATGTTGCGCGTGGAGCACTCGATATCAATGCGTGTTCCATCATCAACATCAAGCCAGGGCGTGTTGGTGGCTACTTGGAATCAAAGCGCATTCACGACCTGTGTTTGTCGCGCGGAGTACCCGTGTGGTGTGGAGGAATGTTGGAAACGGGTATCGGACGTGCCGCCAACCTCGCGCTCGCCGCGCTTCCCGGGTTTACGCTTCCAGGCGACACCTCTGCATCCAAGCGATACTTCACTCAGGATGTAACAACACCATTTGAGTTAGTGGATGGCTATATCGATGTGCCAAACACGATGGGTATTGGTGTACGTCCAATTACAGAAGTACTTGGAGCAATGACGTCGCGTGTCGACTCGTACTCAATTGTGAAATGACAGTTACACGTTCAGCGTGACAATGACAGCAGTTTCAGGTTGATCCTGAGTTTTCCCGAATCGTTCGGAGAACCACAGATAGATCGAAAACATTTTGTAGGTGAAGCCGTACTTATGGGCAATGGCGTCGCGCACTGTTTCGGCTTCCATACCGCTGACAACAATTGCGGTTCCATGCACAATAGGTGAGCCTTCAACTATTCGACCGCGAATGTCGCAAGGCTGCACGGTCACAGTGTTGGTGTGGGCGAGGCGTTTTGCTTTTCCGGCATTGGCGTCAATGGTGAAACCGACCACGTTTGGTCCGAGGTAATCAAGTGGCGCAACCCATACAGGTGTAGCAACAGGTGTTCCGTTTTTGCGGGTGGAGACAAATGAGATGTATTTGGCCTCGCGTATTTCTTTGACAGAAGGTGCAGAAGACGAGCCTGAAGTATTCATGTACTGGTCGGAGTGACAGGATTCGAACCTGCGACCCTCTGGTCCCAAACCAGATGCGCTACCAAGCTGCGCCACACTCCGCTAACTGAAACATCCTAGCGATGACAAGTGAAGTAACGACGTGAGAGAACTTATGCGCGCTTTGCAGCACGAGCCAAGCGACGAGCGGTTTTTCCGATCGGCTGCAAGTGGCGATGGTCAAGGTCGCCGATCTCTGTGCCGTTCGTGAAGCGCACGCGATATCGAAGCCAGTTAAATCCGTTGGCCAAGATGACCTTGCCCTCTGTGCCTATTGGGAGACCATCCACCTCGGCGATTAGGGAGACGGTGTCGCCCATTTTCAGGTTGATCTGGCCCTCATGGGGCGTTGCGAGTGCATGTGGTTTCCACGAGGCTGTCACGAATGCAAAGGGTACACTTTGCGCCCTGTGAAAACCATTATTGAGACCCTTGAGGGCAACAAAGTCAAAGTGTCGGTGGAAATTGACGAGGTCGAGTTCGACCGCAATATTGACCAGGCATTCCGCAAAATCGCCAAAGAAGTTCGTATTCCGGGCTTCCGTCAAGGCAAGGCACCAC
>BJFW01000113.1 GCA_014190095.1 Actinomycetes bacterium
GTTTCGCCACCATTACGTGGTCGTTTGACCCGTTGGTACGTCGCAATGCATGGTTCAACATGGTGAAACTTGGTGCGAGTGTCACCAACTACTACCAAAATTTTTATGGTGAATTAGACGATGGAATTAACGCCGGTGAACAAAGCGATCGCGTGCTGGTGCGATGGCAGGTGTCGGCAGCAGGCGCACCTCAACCGCTGGAAGTGGTGACTGAACACGATGGTGACGTAGTAATTGAAACGCCAGCCGACATTGAGTTGCTCCGCAAGTCCAATAAATCTGAAGCGCAACTGTGGCGCACTCGGCAGCGCACTTCATTTGAAGAAGCCATGAGCATTGGTTACTCGGTGCGAGGATTGAACGCAGAGTATTCATATGTCTTGAGCAGGGGTTAAACCATGATCCGCAGAATTGAAATAGTGCGCGCTCACATCAACTTGGTCTCGCCATTTCGCACATCGTTTGCAACTGAAGTGGATCGCGACTTGTTGTACGTGCACGTAGTTGGCGACGACGAAGAAGGTTGGGGCGAATGTGTTGCCATGGCTGCGCCGTTGTATTCATCTGAATATGTAGACGGCTGCGAAGAAGTGATGAAGCGTTACTTACTGAAGATGATTACGCCAACTACGACAGCCGAAGAATTTGTGCAGAGTTCGTCGGTGATTCGTGGCAACTTCATGGCTAAGGCGGCAATTGAAGCTGCGCTACTGGATTATGAATTACGCAAAGCAAACTTGTCGCTCGCAACGTTTCTTGGTGCCACACAAACCAAAGTTGCTTCGGGCGTGTCGGTTGGTATTCAGCCGACGACTGATGACTTATTGCAGGTGGTTGCTGGCTATCGCGCAGAAGGGTATGTGCGTATCAAGTTGAAAATAGAACCTGGACTTGACATCGACCGCGTGCGCGCCGTGCGTGAAGCATTCGGCCCAGACATGTTGTTGCAAGTGGACGCCAATGCTGCATACACCGTCGACGATGCCGCGCATTTGGCCAAGCTTGATGAATTCAACTTGTTGTTGATCGAGCAACCATTGCCCGAAGAAGACATTGTTGGCCACGTGGAGTTAAGCAAACGTGTTGGCACGCCAATTTGTTTAGACGAATCCATCACTTCGTATGACGTTGCGCGAGGCGCACTCGACATCAATGCGTGTTCCATCATCAACATCAAGCCTGGTCGTGTTGGTGGGTATTTGGAATCAAAACGGATTCACGATTTGTGCATGTCGCGTGGAGTGCCCGTGTGGTGTGGGGGAATGTTGGAAACCGGCATTGGCCGAGCCGCCAACCTCGCACTTGCAGCGCTTCCTGGGTTTACTCTTCCCGGAGACACGTCTGCTTCCAACCGATATTTCGCACAAGATGTAACGACGCCATTCGAATTGATAGATGGCTATATCGACGTGCCCAACACTGTTGGAATTGGAGTGCGACCAATTACGGACGTACTTGGTGCAATGACGTCGCGCGTCGACTCGTACACCATTACGAAATAACAGTTACACGTTTAGCGTGACAACAACAGCCGTTTCGGCCTGGTCTTTATGGCTGCCGAATCGTTCGGAGAACCACAGGTAGATCGAAAAAACTTTGTAGGTGAAACCATATTTATGAGCAACGGCGTCGCGGACTGTTTCGGCTTCAACGCCACTAATGACAACTGCAGTTCCACTCACAATTGGTGAGCCCTCAACAATGCGGCCGCGAATGTCGCACGGCTGCACGGTGACCGTGTTGGTGTGGGCGAGACGTTTTGCTTTGCCGGCATTGGCATCGATTGTGAACCCGAAAACGTTTGGTCCGATATGGGGAAGCGGCGCGACCCACACTGGTGTTGCTATGGGAGTTCCGTTCTTGCGAGTGGATACAAACGAGATGTACTTGGCCGCACGTATTGCGTCGATTGGGGACGAGCCTGAAGTATTCATGTACTGGTCGGAGTGACAGGATTCGAACCTGCGACCCTCTGGTCCCAAACCAGATGCGCTACCAAGCTGCGCCACACTCCGCTAACGGCATCATCCTAGCGATGACAAGTGAAATACAGGCGAGAGAAAACTATGCGCGCTTTGCGGCACGAGCCAAGCGACGAGCAGTTTTGCCAATCGGTTGCAAGTGGCGATGGTCAAGGTCGCCAATTTCAGTGCCGTTGGTAAAACGCACGCGATAGCGAAGCCAGTTGAAGCCATTGGCCAAAATGACCTTGCCCTCAGTGCCAACAGGCAGACCATCCACTTCTGCGGTGAGGGAGACCTTGTCACCCATCTTCAGGTTGATCTGGCCCTCATGGGGCGTTGCGAGTGCATGGGGCTTCCACGAGGCTGTCACGAATGCAAAGGGTACACTTTGCGCCCTGTGAAAACCATTATTGAGACCCTCGAGGGCAACAAAGTCAAAGTGTCGGTGGAAATTGACGAGGTCGAGTTCGACCGCAATATTGACCAGGCATTCCGCAAAATCGCCAAAGAAGTTCGTATTCCGGGCTTCCGTCAAGGCAAGGCACCAC
>BJFW01000114.1 GCA_014190095.1 Actinomycetes bacterium
TTTAGTAGTAGAGCGCGAGCAAGAGCGCATGGCTCACGTGTCGGCTGCATATTGGGACTTAGAAGCAGCAACCACAACAGATCCAAAATTCACCGCAACGTTGCAAAGTCTTGATGGCAAGCGCATCGCAACCGGTAAAGACTTCGACTCCCTTGGCGTGGCTAAAGATGGCATTGTCGTTATTAATGAAGAACGAGCCAATCAGTTGACTGCTGGCTTGCAGGGCAAGTCGCTCGATGTTCGCAGCGTGGAGGAAAAGCCATACCGCAAGAGCCCGAAAGCCCCGTTCATGACCAGCACCTTGCAGCAAGAGGGCGGCAACAAGCTGCGCATCACGGCCAGCGAAGTCATGCGTTTGGCCCAAGGTTTATATGAAGCCGGCTACATCACCTATATGCGTACCGACGCCGTCATCCTTGGCGCCGAAGCCCTTGGCGCCGTGCGCGACGAGATTATTTATACGTATGGCGACAAGTTCTTGGCCACCGAACCTCGCGTATACAAGTCGAAGGTAAAAAACGCCCAGGACGCCCACGAAGCAATTCGCCCCTCACTTCCGTCGCGCAGCCCAGAGAGCCTGGCTGACGAACTTCGCCCGAACGAACTCGCGTTGTACCGCCTCATTTGGCAGCGCACGCTTGCTTCACAAATGTCAGACACCAACGGCACCACAGTCACCGTAAAAATGGGAACCGTTAGCGCCGGCACCGCACCTGCCGATTGCGAGTTTTCAGCAAGTGGCACCACTATCTCATTCCCTGGGTATCGCCAGGTGTATCAAGAAATTGCAGACGAAAACGAAGATGAAAAAGAAGCGTTGTTACCTGCACTCAAAGTTGGCGACTCGGTAGGAATCGAAAGCATTACCGCAAACGGTCACAACACGTCGCCACCTGCTCGCTACACCGAACCAACTTTGGTAAAGCGTCTTGAAGAGGAAGGTATTGGTCGCCCATCAACGTATGCATCAATTCTTGGCACCATCATTAACCGCGGTTACGTGTGGAAAAAGGGTCAAGCACTGGTTCCATCGTGGACTGCATTTGCAGTTGTGCGCTTGCTAAAGGACCACTTCACCACGTTGATCGATTTCAAGTTCACTGCAATAGTTGAAGAAGAGCTCGACGAAATTGCGATGGGCACGCGTGACCGCGACAAGTGGTTACATGAGTTCTACTTCGGTAACGGCCAAGAACTTCCAGGCTTAAAGCCCCTCGTTGAACACAACAAAGACAACATCGATGCGGCCACGCTGAACGCATTCCATGTTGGTCCGCACCCGGAAACCGGCGACATGATTGAGGCTCGCCCTGGAAAATACGGTCCATATATAAGGTGCGGCGAACAGACCGCTGGTATTCCAGACAGCATGGCACCAGACGAACTCACCATTCCTGTTGCATTAGAAATCTTGGCTCGACCAAAGTTTGAAGACCCAATCGGCGAACTTGATGGCTATCCAGTTTTCAAAAAGACAGGCAAGTACGGACCATACGTTCAGTGGGGAACGATGGACGAACCACCAACTGGCTTGGAAAAACCAAAGATGGTGTCGTTGTTTAAAGACATGACCATTGAAACCACAACGTTTGAAGATGCAGAACGTTTGTTGTCGCTTCCCCGCACCGTTGGTTTTGATCCGGCAGACGGCGAAATCATTACTGCACAAAACGGTCGCTACGGCCCGTACATCAACAAGGGTAAAGACAGTCGCACACTTGAAACCGAAGCAGAAATTTTCTCGGTATCAATCGATCAGGCCTTGGCAAAACTTGCGGAGCCACGTGTGTACGGAAGGCGTGGTCCTGCAAAGCCACCGCTACGCGAATTTGGTGTCGACCCAGTGAG
Organism: Actinomycetes bacterium; assembly: GCA_014190095.1. GTDB lineage: Bacteria > Actinomycetota > Acidimicrobiia > Acidimicrobiales > Ilumatobacteraceae > UBA3006. The sequence goes on from BJFW01000114.1 coordinate 1,849, forward strand.
TGGCAAAGCAGTGGTTGCCAAAGACGGAAAATTCGGTGTGTATGTCACCGACGGTGAAACCAATGCCAGCCTCACACGTGGTGACCGTTTGGAATACGTCACACCAGAACGCGCATTTGAATTGCTTGCTATTCGTCGCGATGCCGAACCAAGCACGAAGCGGAAAAAAGCAGCAAAGAAAGCTGTTGCCAAGAAAGCAGCACCTGCAAAAACAGCCAAAAAGCCAGCGAAAAAGGCCGTAAAGAAGAAGCCTGCTAAGAAGTAATCCATGACGCGGGGCCGATATATCGCATTCGAAGGCCTCGAAGGGTGCGGCAAGTCCACACATGTCACTCGCTTGGCTGAAACAATCGGTGGCATCACCACACGCGAACCAGGTGGCACTGCAATTGGCTCAGCACTGCGTGCAGCCATGCTCGACACGAACAACACCATGTTGTCACCACGCGCAGAAGCACTCATGATGTCTGCTGACCGTGCACAACACATTGACGAACTCGTTGCACCAACACTTGCCAGTGGCAAACACGTAGTCAGCGACCGCAGTGCGTATTCCTCACTCGCTTATCAGGGCTACGGACGCTTGCTTGATATTGATGAACTCAAGCGATTTAACAATTGGGCTATCCAAGGCAACTGGCCAG
>BJFW01000115.1 GCA_014190095.1 Actinomycetes bacterium
TTCCTAAACCATCAGTGGCATGCCTCACTTCGGCGCGGCACCAACAGATATCGTGCGGGTTGCCGGTGGTGTAGTCACAGACCTCAAGCGCGCCTAATCATCAAGCTTTGGTGGCCCACACTTCTACGTATGGGCCATGTGTGACGTCGGTGATGTGAAAACCAGTGGTTCTCACTGCAGTTTCGAATGAATCTTCGGGCCACGTTGTGTACCAGCGTCGACCATCGTTCTCGTCTAGCCAACCAGTTTCCCCAGTTGCAGGCACGCATGCATAGAGGAGACCATTCGGCTTGAGTAGATCTTGTAGGTCGTGAAGTACGAGATTTATTTCCGATTTCTCCAAATGCACGAGTGACGCTTGCGCCCAAGCACCATCGAAAGACGCTGGCGTGAAGATGGAACTGATGTTTCGAATATCGCCTTGTATGACATCACCCTGTCGACTAGCCATTTCGATGAACGCAGGATTCAGCTCAATACCTATGGGCTTGTGCCCGATTTCTCTGAATATCCGAATATCACGTCCAGGGCCACAACCAAGGTCGAGGATGTGGGAACCTGGAGGGAGGAGTGAAGCGAAACGAGTAGGTCGATCAAGCAGATGGGTTGCGTACTTTTCTTGATAGGCAATCGGATTCGTACTGTATGCCGCGACAGAAATGATTACGGGGTCATTGTCGTGGTTCTCGCTCATCTGTCAATAGTGCCATGAGCACCGTGCCTCTGACGATGAGATTCCAAACAAAAGGTGCCGTGCCCCTTTTTGTTCGTAGCACTCAAATGCGTGTGTTCGTTGACCCCGACTTGTTGCAGTACGACGGTGAAGTCACAGACCTGAGGTGTATTTAGCTATTGATGACCTGGTGCAAGAAGGGTCGCACTTCAATAAGTCTGTTGCAGGCGAACGAAGCTTCTGCTGCTAGAGCGTGTGCGACGGTGTCATTATTGGCTTCTATGACCCAAAAACCTGCCATGAACATTTCTGAGTTGATTGCTTGTCCGCTAAACCTCTGATTACGTCCTTTTCGATTATCAAAAGTAAATGCTTTATCAGGAGATGCGATTCCTGCTGCCATAACTCTTTGGCCAGCATCTTCAATTTTCTCGTTAAACGCGTCAATCTTGGTCATTTCGTCGTGATCAGCAAGTACTTCACCTTGTTGGTTGGCAATTACGGCAAAGAAATAGCGCATGTTTAAAATTTAGTTTGGGACTGCACTTCATGTCCATTGCGGATTATGTGGACATACAACGATTTTTGAAATGATTTAGCGATTAGTGTGAATTTGTGGTTGAGAAATCCTTGCTATTGAAGCGTGCTGCGAGGAATGCGGTTCTGCTCCGGAGGTTGAACCTTGTTGTATTGTGCGTTGCAATTGTGGTCTATGTCGGATTATTGGTAATTGCGTTTTCTGAAGATGTCGCTCCACTGGCAGTGTTCAGCACCTGCATCTTGCTTGCCGAGTTATTGGTGTTTCAGATTGTTCGCACCTTGAGTGATTTCGTGGAATCGCAGTGTCAGTAATTGATCACCATTTGAAGAAATTTTCTGGTGCTCAACTTGAGACGTTGCAGCATTTGCGTGAAACGATTCTTTCAATAGTTCCTCAAGCCAAAGAAACGCTGAGCTATGGCATGCCTGCATTTGAAATTGATGGCAAAGTTGTGGCTGGATTTGATGGGTTCAAAAATCACTGTTCATACTTTCCTCACAGTGGGTCGGTGCTTGAAGAACTTGAGGATTTTCCCGAATGGTGTGAGGTAAGCAAGGGAACACTGAAGTTTCCCATCGGCAAGAAACTGCCCAAAACGCTTGTGCGAAAGCTGATTTCAGTCCGCCGCAGGCAAATTACTGAGAAACAGAAGGGGCGTTCTTCGGTGAAGCCGAAGAAATAGCCGGAGGGTATTGTCGGTTTATGTCCGAGGCACCAGCACCAGAATTGCTTGAAGAACTGCTTATTCAGGAAGTTGCAAGTGGGAGCGACTTAGAAAAGTCGCGACAGAGAAGTGAACAAGTGCGAAGCGAAAATCTTGTTGCCGCAAAGTTTTGGGGACCAATTCAATTTCGGATGGTGTTCACATTTGCCTTTTTTACTGTGGCCTGGGTAGGAGTGATTTTCGCTGGAGTGACAGACATTGTGCCGTTGTGGCTCTGTCTCATCATAAATTCGATCGTTGCGTCAACCTTTTATATGCCGATGCATGAGGCAACGCACAAAAACATTTGGGGCAAGAGTGCTCGGGGTCGTTGGGTAGAAGAAGCAATTGGAATAGCCTGCTCTGTGCCAACAGGAATTAATTTTTCATCGCATCGTGCCAGCCATATGCGTCATCATGCATACACCAATGACCCGGAACGCGACCCAGACCATTTCACCGATGGAAAACTTTCTGAATTGCCAAAGAAGTTTTATGGCATAACCATGTTGTATTCATTTCTTCCATTTTT
>BJFW01000116.1 GCA_014190095.1 Actinomycetes bacterium
CGCAGTGTTAACTGGCGTGAGTTTCTGATAGCAGAGGTTGATTCTGTCCCAATCGGAATGGTGGTAATCATTGATGCACTTCAGGAGGAGAGCCACTATTGGGGTGACAACGCGCCACAGAATTCCTGGGCGATAGATATCTGGATTGGGGTAGCAGAATTTCGATCCAAGGGTTATGGAACAGAAATGATGAAGAAGGCGTTAGAGCGTTGCTTTGAAAACCATGATGCAAGCTGTGTTCTGATAGATCCGTTGCAGTCAAATCATCGTGCAATTGCCTTCTATCGCCGTCTTGGATTTCGTGAAGTGGGACCAAGGCGATTCGGAAATGATGATTGTTTGGTTATGTCAATTGGGCGTAAGTGACTACAGTTTTCGCATGAAGAGTCAGTTCGAGATCAGCGTGGTTGGGGTCGTTCGTAGCTCACGTATTGAGCCAGAAGATGATTCATGGGATGGAGAAACCTCCCACATTGAGATGATTGCGCCATTTGGTGGGCAATCTTTATTGGGGCTCGCAAGTTTCTCTCATTGCATTGTCGTGTATATGTTCGACAAGGCAGCTTGGGACGATTCAAAGATGTCGCGACATCCGAGAGGCAATAAGGATTGGCCAGAAGTGGGCATATTCGCGCAGCGTGCGAAGGATCGGCCGAATCGTCTCGGCGTCACAGTGTGTCAAATTCTAGAAGTGAAGGATTCAACTGTTCGTGTTGCTGGTCTTGATGCGATTGATGGAACTCCAGTTGTTGATATCAAACCATGGATGATTGAGTTCGGTCCTCGCGGGGACATTTCGCAGCCATCTTGGTCTACGGAACTAATGCAGGGCTACTGGTAAATAGTCATTCTTTTGGGTTGCTTAAACCAATGGCGGCGTGCCTCCCTTTGGTCACAGCACTCAACTTCGTGTGTTCGTTGATCCGGACTTGTTGCAGTACGACGAGGTGTGGGCAGCAGCGGGAACGTGGAACGACAACTTCGGTGCAAACCCGAACGACATCGTTCGTGTTGCTGGTGGAGTGGTCACGGACCTCAAGCGCGACTAGAGCTCAGACCTTCGCTAACGTTTTCCAATGTCTTTGCCGGATAAGTCAAGAGGAACTCTCGTCTCAGTCGAGAAGTTAAGTTCCCATTCCGCACTGAAGCTACGCATTGCACAGCGCATCGCGCGTATCCCAAAGCGATTTCCAGTTCGTCATGGAATAGTGCTGTACCGCATCACGTATTGGACCGAGCTCTCTGGCAAACCACAGTTGGCAACAGGACTCCTAAGTATTCCAAAGAATCATCGCGCGCAGACGTCTGTGATGTGGTTGAACGGAACAAACCCAACGCGGTCGGAAGCTCCATCAGCAGGCGGACTGGTGGGATTGCTCGTTGGAGCACTTTTTGCCGGAAGCGGTCATTTACTTCTTGCTCCCGATTACATCGGTCTTGGCACATCGGATACGTACCACCCTTACATGCACGCCGTCTCTACTGTCGATGCAGCAACGGATTTCATTCGTGCCGTCGCATCTCACTGCGACAGTGAGGGTATGGAGTGGTGTCCGAGGTTGATGTTGGTCGGGTACTCGCAAGGGGCACACGCTGTGGCGGTACTTCAGCGCCAACTTGAAGCATCACCGATACAAGAGGCCGAAGTGCTTGCTTCTGCGTCCATTGCGCCACCTCTGGACCTGGCGAACGTCACGTTGCCGTGGGCTTTGGAAGGTCATGCAGCAAGTCACAGCACTTACCTTGCATACATTGCACACTCGTACTCGCGCGCTTACAACCAAGCTCTCGAATCCTTGCTCACTGACGAGGCCGCCACATTGGTGAGGGAGCTCTTTGATGGTCTCCATGTAGGCGATGAGATCATGAAGCAGTTGCCACCGACTCCACTTCCGATGTTTCGGGATGACTGGGTGCAGGGCTACCGTGCCGGTGAGTCATCGTGGTTCCGCCGTGCTCTAGAGGAGAATGAAGCGTTTGATTGGGCACCGCGTGCGCCATTGCGTTTGTACTATGGCGATGCCGATGTTGATGTGCACCCAAATGATGCTTTGCTCGGCGCCGAGAAGATCCGTAAACGTGGTGGAAATGTCGAAGTGGTGCCTGTCGGCCATTTTGATCACGCTTCGGTCGTTTATCACGCGGTTCCATTGGTGCAGGAGTGGTTTGGGCGAGTTGGCAAAGCCTGAACCTTGGGTTTCCAAACCCAAACGCGGCGTGCCACCGTTTGGTCACATAACTCAACTGCGTGTGTTCGTTGATCCGGACTTGTTGCAGTATGACGAGGTGTGGGCCGCAGCAGGAACGTGGAATGACAACTTCGGTGCAAACCCGAATGACATCGTTCGTGTTGCCGGTGGTGTTGTATCGGAAATCAAGCGCCAATGACCAAGGAACAGACCCAGAGAGAAACGCTGGCCGACTACTGGCGCTTCTTC
>BJFW01000117.1 GCA_014190095.1 Actinomycetes bacterium
AATAGAATTTTTCAGCATGTCTGATTTGCATCCAAATACTTTGCGGGTTATCGCTGCCGCGCGTGAGGCGGGTCTCGAGATTACGACTCGCAGGTTTCCGGAAGGCACCAAAACTGCGGCCGATGCGGCTGCCGCAATCGGTGTAACTGTTGGTCAAATCGTGAAGAGCTTGGTCTTTGGTGTTGATAACGAAATCGTGATGGCGTTGGTGAGCGGGTCAAATCAATTAGACGAAAAGAAACTTGCGGCCGCCGCAGGTGGCTCGAAGTGTTTACGTGTTGATGCTGATGCAGTGCGTGCTGCAACGGGTTACCCGATTGGCGGCGTGCCGCCCTTTGGTCACAGCACTCAACTGCGTGTGTTCGTTGATCCGGACTTGTTGCAGTACGACGAGGTGTGGGCCGCTGCGGGCACGTGGAACGACAACTTCGGCGCGGCACCAGCAGACATCGTTCGTGTCGCAGGTGGTGTTGTCACTGACCTCAAGCGCTCCTGATTACTCATTGACTGGAGTTGGGAGACCAACTTATGATTCCTAAATGCCGAAGTCGGTAAGGGATCAGTTGTTGGGCGGAACACGGACTTCGGTCGGCCAAGCTGAGTCCGTTGTGAAGAAGGCTCTCGCATCGGTTCCGCTAAGGAGAGAGATTTATCAACTATTTCTCGACGACGACCCAGTTGTAGCAATGAGGGCGAGCTACGTGGCGATGAAGATGGCGCAATCTGATCCGGCTACTACACACGAGTTCAAGAAGTTGCTACTCAAGAACCTCTCCAACTACACGCAACAAGAGGTTCGGTGGCACGTGCCGCAGTTGTTGGTCTATATGAAACTCACTCAAGCAGAGCGACGCAAGGCATATGCAGTCATCATGGAGTGGTGCGAAACTGACACAAGCAAGATCGTGGCCTACTACGGGTTGCAGGCAGCAGCGAACTTCGCAGAAGTGGACGATGCATTGCTTGAGGACTTGATCCCGAGGCTGCGGAAACTGAACGCCCGCGGCGCGAAGTCCGTGTCAAACCGTTGTAAGAAAATTGCAAAACAGTTAGAGATTGAGCTCTAGCGCCGGCGGGTTGCCTAAACCAACAGTGGCGTGCCTCCCTTTGGCCACAGCACTCAACTGCGTGTGTTCGTTGATCCGGACTTGTTGCAGTACGACGAGGTGTGGGCTGCGGCGGGAACGTGGAATGACAACTTCGGCGCGAACCCGAACGACATCGTGCGCGTCGCTGGTGGTGTGGTCACCGACCTGAAGCGCGCTTGATTGCTCAGGCGAGAATCAACAATGCTGCCATTACACCTTCGATAACTAGCCCGGCGACATTCTCTTTCGTGCGTGATTTATCGATGGCGAATGAGATCGCTCGTGTAATGAATGCCCCAGCCCATGCCGCTCCGAGTACGAGCGCAGCATCGCTAGTGGCGATAAGTGTGACAGCAAGACCTGCGCCGATGAAGAGGCCACCGTAGGTGGCGCGTACCTCTGAAGTTCCAAGTCGACCTGGAATCTGAAGTCCGATTGTTCGACTGACTTGCTTCGGCCAGATCAGCCCGAGACATCCAGCGATGATTGAGATGATGGCACCGACATAACCCAACGCATTCATGTATCAAGTCTTACATGAGCCTTAAGCCGAACGAGAGGTATCCCCAACGCGACTGCAAATGGAATGTTGAAGAGCGCATGCATCGGGTATCCAAGCACGAGTGACATTCCGCTGTCGAGAATGAACCACAGTGAGAGGGATTGAGTCAAAAATGTCCATGCCCACGCGGAACCTTCTTTTAGTGGACCGCGAACAATCTGGATCATGAGAAATGCCCATCCGGCCATGACGGCGCCAAGAACCATGTACGGGAGTTGCAGGTAATCCCGCACAGCGTCGGTGTCGATTGACTCGTTTGGACCGAAGCCGAACCGCGAAAAGAGCGACCCAGCCGTTGTCCCAGCAAAGACAAGAAGTAGCGAATAAATGAGGACGAGAATGAGTACAACTTCTAGCCACTTAATGAATGTCTGTCGAGTCCAAGTCACAGTCACACTTTAGTTTGGTCGGAATGACATCATGCGTGCCGCTGGCGGGGTAGTCATCGACCTCAAGCGCACCTGGTAAATATCCTTACCTCCTATGGCAATCAATCTTCGCAGTGCTACCGCAGATGATGTACCAACACTCAAGATGTGGGATCTGGATGACGCTGTGGATTCTTCGGGAGGGGCGGATGACACCTACGACTGGGACTATGAACTACCGCGCAGTGTTAACTGGCGTGAGTTTCTGATAGCAGAGGTTGATTCTGTCCCAATCGGAATGGTGGTAATCATTGATGCACTTCAGGAGGAGAGCCACTATTGGGGTGACAACGCGCCACAGAATTCCT
>BJFW01000118.1 GCA_014190095.1 Actinomycetes bacterium
GCGCACATGCCGTGGCCAGACAACGACGCAACAGTGGCAAATCAATCCTTATCCATTGATCTCTTGCTCCTGAGCCAAGCGTTGCCGCTGCATCGCGAAGGTCTTGTGGAATTGCTTGTGCAACAGGCAACACCGTGCGAACAACTAAGGGAATAGCAATGAGAGAATGCGCAACGGGAGTGATCCACCAGGTAGAGCGAAACTCAAACGGGCTCTGATCGAAGGTAATCAGTATTCCAAGGCCAACCGTGACTGCAGAAATCATGAGTGGGAGAGAAGTGATGGTTTCCAAAAGCCGTGATGATGTGGATTTGTATGCGATTGCAAGAGCAATCATGGTTCCTAGCGTGGTGGCAATGATTGAAGCGGTAATCGCAAACCTTGCGCTAACCGTTAACGAACGCATGGTGTCGCTGGACAACACCTGCGACCAGCCAGAGGTTGACTTCAAAGCGACTGCAAAGAGTGGAAGCAGTGCCAGGAATCCAGTCACTGCAGCAATGCCAGCGACAGCAACTTTTTGCGTAGACGCGGTTGGCTTTGGTGCCTGAATGTTGACGGTGAGTGGTGATGTGTGATGACGGCCAAACTTCGTCAAGGCAAACAACGCGCCAGTAAGGAAAATTGCTTGGATAACTCCAATTGCAACTGCACCGTTTAAGTCACCAAGTTGAACTGATCGAACATAGATCTCGGTTTCAAGTGTGGAGTATGCAGGCCCACCCAAAACTCGAACGGCGCCAAATGACGTGAAGCAAAACAGCGCTACTGCTGTACTGGCAAAACCAAGTGCTGGCCGAATTAGAGGAAATGTAATGGTGCGAAATGTGCGCGCAGTAGAAGCCCCAAGCGTGTGTGCAGCATGAATGAGTTCTGGGTCAATTTGCGACCAACGCGGCATGACGAGACGTACGACAACCGCCATATTGAAAAAGATATGAGCGGCGATGATGGCGAATGCGGTGTAGTGCATTCGGTCGGGGAGCAGAGCGAACAATGCAGAACCAACTACGACAGTGGGAAGCAGAAATGGCGCTGTGATGAGCGCGAGCAATAGACGTTTTCCGAGAAACGAAAACCGCGCAAGTATGAACGTGACGGGAAGAGCGCATGCAACAGTGAGAACAGTGCTGAGTGTGGTTTGCCACAGGGTAAACCAGGCGACTTTTCTAAAGCCATCGTTTGTAACGATGTCTGCGAATGCATTCACACTTGCGCCACGTTGAAGGATGACTGCTGTTGGGACTACCAAGAAAACCAACAAAAACAAGGCTGGAACAACGACTAACCATCGTGTGCTCTTGGGGTATGGCGATGAAATCATGTGGACGATTTATTTGAAGACGATGGTTGACCACTCGTCAAGCCACACGGCGCGGTTTTCTGCGATCACGTTGTATTCAATGGTGAGCGCACGTTCTGGACGTGAGATATATCGCGTAAACGATTCAGGAATAACTGCTTCTGAATGTACGGGAAATACAAACTGCGTGAGTGGAAGATCGCTCTGAAACGCTGTGCCAGTGAGGTAGTCGATCAGCAGTTGTGCTTCAGCCTTATGTTTCGTTCCGCGAAGAATTCCTGCGTACTCAATTTGCTCAAAGCATGTAAGTGGAGCAACTCCGGTTGGGGCAACATCGGTCGGAGGGTCCGCAAACAGAACCTCAGCCGCAGGGCTGCTGCTGTAACTCACCACAATTGGGCGTTCGCCTTTACCCGAGGAACCTGAAAACTCAGTGCTGTATGCCTGCGTCCAACCATCTACAACCAGCACGCCATTTTTACGCAACGACTTCCAGTATTCCTGCCAGCCGTCTTCACCAAACTCGGCAACTGTGGCAAGGAAGAATGCAAGCCCAGGTGAAGATGTAATTGCACTCGGCACAACAAGCAAATTTGCGTACGTACTGCTGACGAGAGCATCAAGCGACATGGGTGGAGCAATGTCGTTCTCTGTAAACCACGCGATGTCGTAGTTGATGCACACATCTCCAGTATCAACTGGCGTGACTTCGTGGCCTGGAATGTTTCGCATGAGCGATTCGTTCATGAACGCAAGATTTGGGGTTTGATACGAATCAAACATGTCGGCGTCAAGAGCGCGTGACAGCAGTGTGTTGTCTACTCCCCACAACACGTCTCCCTCGGGGTTGCCAGCAGTTAGTGCGGCTTTGGAAACGAGTTCGCCAGCATCGCCGCTGCGAACGACATTTACCGTTATTCCTGTTTCGGCTGTGAATGCATCAAAGATTCCCTCACTCGGAGTGAACGAGTCATGTGCAAGCAGTGTCAGCGTTACTGGTCCATCAATACTTGACGAACTTTCATCAGAACTACCCGAACACGATGCGAACAACAGCATGCTGAGTGTGATTGCGACAA
>BJFW01000119.1 GCA_014190095.1 Actinomycetes bacterium
AAAACTCGACAAGCGTGTCGTGGACAATCTTGCGGTCAGCCGAATTCATTGGCTCAAGAACTCGTGGCTGTCCACTTGCGAGCACATCGTTTGCCACCTTGAGGGCAAACCGGCTGAGGGCTTCGCGACGCTTTTCGCGATAACTGGCAATGTCTACCCGAAGGTGCGTGTCATGATCACCCAAACGGCGCTGGCTCACCACGCGGGTTAAGTCTTGAACTGCCATTAGCGTTGCGCCCTTTGTGCCCACAAATACCGAAACATCCGTGCCACTGACGTTGATGTCGATGTCTTCGCCTGATTGTTGAACCGAAACCGAGCCGGTTAAGCCAGCAGCCGTGAGCATTCCTTCAAGAAATGTGGTTGCTGCAGCACTCACAGTGGCTGGGTCTACTGGAGGCATGTCCGGGCGTGGAGTCCGCGGGGCTGCTTCGCGCTTTGGACGAGGGGTAGACGACTTCTCGCGGCGTCCACCTTTGGCCTCTCCATCTTTGCGAGGTCCGCGTTTTGCCGACTTGTCGCGGTGGTCACTCTTGTTGCGCACACTGTTTGGGCGCACACGTGCGCGAACACGTGCTTCTCCGCGAGTGCGGCCGAAGAGACCTTGTTTCGGCTCTTCAACAACCTCGAATTCAGCGTCGTCTTCTGCGACACCCAACTGATCGAGTGCCAAGTTCTTCGCCAACTCAATGGTTTCTGCTGTGGTTTCTACCCATTCCATAACAATGTCCTTACGTGTGATGACTTACGATTTTTTTGGCTTGCGCGGAATTGCGCTGCTTCGGTTTTTGCCCGGAGAAGATGATTGCTTCGCCGAAGAGGTTCCGCCTTTTGGAGGAGTTACTCGCTTGCTCACAAACGGAGCACTTGGGTCGGTTGCTTCTTTCTTTGACTTCTTTGATTCTTTGTCATTCTTTGACATTTCGCGTGCGCGTTCACCCGCTGCTTGAGCTTGTCGTCCAAGCGACGAATCATTTCCGTAAAAACGTTGCGTGATGTACTGCTGTTGACCAATACGAATGATCGCCTGCACCATGTAGTACACAATCAAACCAGTTGGTAAGAACAACTGAAAAACTGCGAAAAATACTGGCAAATACTGCATGATTTTCGCTTGTGTTGCCGACATGGTTGGGCTTACCGTGCGTGATGCCACCATTTTTTGTTGAACAAAATACAAAGCTGCGAGTGCGGCAACGAGGAATACATAAATGAGGCCGGTGGCAAAGTTTTCTCGCACTGCATCAACTGGCTTCAGCGCCAAGTCGAGACCAAATGACACCATCTCTTTTTGGCCCACTAACGACTTATACAACTCTGAGGATTTGTTCAGGTACTTCGGTGCAAACGTGACACCGTCTGCTGCTTTCGAAATCAAGCCATGCAACGCTTGAAACATAATGATGAACACCGGCATTTGAGCCGCGATTGGCAAACACGATGCCATCGGATTCACCTTGTGTTCCTGATACATCTTCATCATTGCTTCGTTCATCTTTTGACGATCGCCTTTGAACTCTGCTTGCAAGCGACGCATCTCTGGCTGCAGGCGTTGCATTTCCAACATGCCCTTGGTGCTCTTCAATGTGAGTGGAGTAATCAGCAACATGACCACCACTGCCACGAGGCCAATGGCGAGGGCGTAGTTGTGGGTCCAGGCATAAAACATGGAAATCAGTCGGGCGGCGAGTTCAAACATGATGGGTCAGCAATCTTTCGTGTTAGCGGTGCAACAGACGGTAGGCGATACCGAAGTTGATTCATCGGGGAGTGGAACTGGGTCAAAGCCAGATGGGCCAAACGGACGACAACGAAGCAGGCGGCGAGTGGTCAACAACCCGCCTCGTCGGGCCCCAAATACTTCGATGGCTTCATGGCCGTACTCTGAGCAAGACGGGAAAAATCGACATTTTGATGGGTACCCGGGGCGAAGCGACTGGTACCAGCGAATGGCGCGGAGCATCGCCTGCTGGGTTTTTGTAGTGGACAGACCACTCGTAGTGTCGGACGCTAGAGGAGGGGTGAATGTCATGAAACCACCACCTTGGCAACGAGTTGGTCCACTGTTACTCCAAGATCCGTCCAAGTCATGGCACCAACCCGTGGTTGGGCGCCAACCAAATACCAACCTGCTGGCAATTGGTCAGATTTTGCATCGAACAGTGTCCTCAATTGGCGGCGAATTCGGTTGCGCAGCACGGCACCACCCACGTTTCGACCAATGGCGTAGCCCACATGGGCGTTCTGCAGGGAAGAGTCCGTCAACATCAGACACCACAATCCATCAGAGCGAACATATGTTCCCTCCTTGGACAGTCGGGAG
>BJFW01000120.1 GCA_014190095.1 Actinomycetes bacterium
CTCCCGACTGTCCAAGGAGGGAACATATGTTCGCTCTGATGGATTGTGGTGTCTGATGTTGACGGACTCTTCCCTGCAGAACGCCCATGTGGGCTACGCCATTGGTCGAAACGTGGGTGGTGCCGTGTTGCGTAACCGAATTCGCCGCCAATTGAGGACACTGTTCGATGCAAAATCTGATCAATTGCCAGCAGGTTGGTATTTGGTTGGTGCCCAGCCACGGGTTGGTGCTATGACCTGGACTGATCTTGGATTAACAGTGGACCAACTCGTTGCCAAGGTGGTGGTTTCATGACATTCACCCCCCCTCTAGCGTCCGACACTGCGAGTGGTCTGTCCACTACAAAAACCCAGCAGGCGATGCTCCGCGCCATTCGTTGGTACCAGTCGCTTCGCCCCGGGTACCCATCAAAATGTCGATTTTTCCCGTCTTGCTCAGAGTACGGCCTTGAAGCCATCGAAGTATTTGGGGCCCGCCGAGGCGGGTTGTTGACCGCTCGCCGCCTGCTTCGCTGTCGTCCGTTTGGCCCATCTGGCTTTGATCCTGTTCCACTCCCCAATGAATCAACTTCGGTATCGCCTACCGTCTGTTGCACCGATAACACGAAAGATTGCTGACCCATCATGTTTGAACTCGCCGCCCGACTGATTTCTACGTTTTACGCGTGGACCCACAACTATGCGCTCGCGATCGGCCTGGTTGCAGTTGTCGTGATGTTGTTGATTACGCCACTGACCCTAAAAAGCACAAAAGGCATGCTCGAAATGCAGCGGCTACAACCAGAAATGCGCCGCCTACAAAACGAGTTCAAAGGTGACCGCCAGAAATTAAACGAAGCAATGATGATGCTGTACAAAGACCACAAAGTAAACCCGATGGCCTCATGTTTGCCTTTGCTGGCACAAATGCCCATCTTCATCATCATGTTCCAGGCGCTCAGTGGCTTAACAAAGCGAGGCGAAGACGGAATTAGGTTTGCGCCAAAGTTTCTTAACGAATCCTCAGAGTTATATCAGTCGTTGGTTGGCCAAACGAAGATGGTGTCATTTGGAATTGATCTCGCACTTAATCCAATTGATGCAGTAAATGAAAACTTTGCCAAAGGTTTGATCTACGTATTCCTAGTTGCTGCACTTGCAGGAATTTATTTTATTCAACAAAAGATGGTTGCATCACGAACTGTTAGCCCGAATATGTCGGCTACACAAGCCAAATTAATGCAGTACTTACCTGTTGTTTTCGCGGTATTTCAATTGTTCCTACCAACCGGACTCATCGTGTATTACTTCGTACAAGCACTAATTCGTATTGGTCAACAGCAGTACATCACAAAACGTTTTTATGGAAATGATTCGTCACTTGGCCGACAAGCGCAAGCAGCTGGTGAACGTGCTCGCGAAATGTCAAAGAATGACAAAGAGTCAAAAAAGCCAAAGAAAGAGACAACTGACCCAAGCGCGCCATTTGTAAGCAAGCGAGTAACTCCTCCAAAAGGCGGAACCTCTTCGGCGAAGCAATCATCTTCCCCGGGTAAAAACCGAAGCAGCGCAATTCCGCGCAAGCCAAAAAAATCGTAAGTCATCACACGTAAGGACATTGTTATGGAATGGGTAGAAACAACAGCAGAAACCATTGAGTTGGCAAAGAACTTGGCACTCGATCAGTTGGGTGTCGCAGAAGACGACGCTGAATTTGAAGTTGTTGAAGAGCCGAAACAAGGTCTCTTCGGCCGCACTCGCGGAGAAGCACGTGTTCGCGCACGTGTGCGCCCAAACAGTGTGCGCAACAAGAGTGACCGCCGCGATAAGTCGGCAAAACGCGGACCTCGCAAAGACGGAGAGGCCAAAGGTCCACGCCGCGAGAAGTCGTCTACCCCTCGTCCAAAGCGCGAAGCAGCCCCGCGGACTCCACGCCCAGACATGCCTCCAGTAGACCCAGCCACTGTGAGTGCTGCAGCAACCACATTTCTTGAAGGAATGCTCACTGCTGCTGGCTTAACCGGCTCGGTTTCGGTTCAACAATCAGGGGAAGACATCGACATCAACGTGAGTGGCACGGATGTTTCGGTATTTGTGGGCACAAAGGGCGCCACGCTAATGGCGGTTCAAGACTTAACCCGCGTGGTGAGTCAGCGCCGTTTGGGTGATCATGACACACACCTTCGGGTCGACATTGCCAGTTATCGCGAAAAGCGGCGCGAAGCCCTCAGCCGGTTTGCCCTCAAGGTGGCAAACGATGTGCTCGCAAGTGGACAGCCACGAGTTCTTGAGCCAATGAATTCGGCTGACCGCAAGATTGTCCACGACACGCTTGTCGAGTTTT
>BJFW01000121.1 GCA_014190095.1 Actinomycetes bacterium
CGATCAATGGTGTAGAACACCGATGCGAACCAGGATCAATTACAAAGTTCCGTGGTGACGATGAGGTGTACGCAAAGCTAATTGATGGTCCAACGAGGGCGCTTAATTTGATGGTGCGCGACGGGGCAGCCCCGATTCATTTATGCCGCAAGGAAATGGAGGGGTCTCTAGCAATTGTTGCAATTGGCAAAATGCAAGTGATTGAGTCCGATGGGAAGCAATTTTGCTTAGATGTTCTTGATGCTGTGGTCATAAAAAATCAGAAGATTCCCATCAACTCCGTTTGCGATCAGTTGATTTTTGTTGCCTAGATAAAAGTTAGGTATACCTACATCTCGTTAGGTAGCGCTAAGTATTTAGCGATTGTTTTCGGTGCGATTGTTCGTTTTTTGTCACATCGCCAAAAAGTTATTGCTTTGTTGATTTATCTGGTCAGTTGCAGAAGCGGATAACTGTTCGCCTGTAAGCCAAAGTGCGTACCGTTTTGGTGTACCAACGGAGGTAAACATGTCAACGGAATCGGCTGATCACAACAAAGTAAGCGATTCGATATTTGCAAAATCCATGCTTGGGATGATGATGATTGCGGTTGCGGTCTCTGCTCTCGTTTTGGGGGTTGTTGCCGTGTTGGCGATGAACAGTGATTCAGCAGCCGAGAGTTCGTCACGTGCATCAGAAGTCTCAGTTGTTGAGGTAACACTGACCGAATTCACGGTCACCTTTAATCCAAGTGTGGTTTTGGCGGGTGACGTGACGTTCATGGTCACCAACGGTGGGGCAGTGGATCACAACTTTGCTATTCCTTCGCTCAATGTTCGAACTGCAATGTTGAAGGCTGGCGAGACTACGACTCTAGAAGTGAAGGGTTTAGAGGTCGGCGAAGTTGAATACCTCTGTGAAGTTGCTGGCCACAGTGCAGCGGGTATGGCCGGAAAGTTGAGTGTGGTTGAAGCTGGAACTGCAATGGACATGGCTGCAGGCTCGATGTCGTCGGCAATGTCGTGGCAGCAAATGGACAAAATGATGGAGGAGGTTGCTCTTAAATTTCCAGCAAAGACTTCGGGTATCGGTAACGCTGAACTGCCGTACACGATGTCGGACGATGGCTACAAAGTATTCAGCCTTACTGCCAAAGTTGTGCCCTGGGAAGTTGAACCAGGCAAGTTTGTTGATGGATGGTCGTACAACGGAATGATTCCTGGACCAGTCATGCACGCCAATGTTGGCGACAAGATTCGGATTGTCTTGAAGAACGAATTACCAGAGTCGACTTCGTTGCACCTTCACGGGGTACGAGTTCCTAATTCAATGGACGGCGTAGACCCATACACACAGAAACCTATCGAGCCCGGTGCAACGTTTACTTACGAGTGGACTGCTTCAGAACCATCTGTCGGTATGTATCACTCCCATCACAATGCGCAGGTTCAGGTTCCAAATGGGCTTGCCGGTGCGATATTGATTGGGGATTGGAAAGCAATGGCCATGGCAGCCGCTGGTGGTCGCACCAAAGACACCAACAATGTTGCTGAACAAGAAGTGGTGATGGTCTTGAATGACAGCGGAACAATTGGCCTTTCGTTAAATGGTAAATCGTTCCCTGCAACCACTCCGTATTCGCTTGCTATTGGCGAATCCATGGTCGTGCACTACTACAACGAAGGCAACATGACCCATCCGATGCACTTGCATCAACCTTCGGGTTTGGTTGTTGCAAAGGACGGCATCATGCTTGAGTCGCCATTCTGGGCGGACACTCTGAACGTTGCCCCTGGTGAACGCTGGACTGTTGTGTACACGCCAAAGGATGCTGGTGTGTGGGCTTGGCATTGCCACATTCTCACCCACGCAGAAACTCCCGAAGGCATGCGCTACATGGTGACTGCGTTAATTGTGAAGTAAGTAGTACCCCGCGTTGCTCACTTGCGTTATTTTCGCGGGTGAGCAAACAAGAACCGCAAAATCTCTTTCGAGTAACCATCAGTCCATGCGTGGGAGTGATTCACATAATTGACGAGTTGGACTTGATTTTCGGATGGGCAGTTCCACATGAATTGTTGCACCTCAGTTGTGAAGTTCGTTGAAGAAGCATTATCGCATGAGTTTGCTTTGGCGTATTCAAGAACTGAATAGTAGATGTTTGGTGTCCCAAACTTTCCGCCTCCCTGGATGGGGACTGTCGGATCAAGATCGCCATGAATATGCAAAAGGGAAACTGGTTTTGTTGGGACACAAGTGGGGTCCATTAGTGCACCAGTTACAACTGCAATCGCAGTGATCTTGTCAGATAGATCGCAGGCTAATCGGTATGCCATCAT
>BJFW01000122.1 GCA_014190095.1 Actinomycetes bacterium
CTCCGGCGATGATGTATGAACCTGGCATGACTAGAGCGTAGGCGTATTCATTCATTACCCTCTAACCCATGAAAAGCATCCTCGAAGCCATCGAAAACAATGCCGACACCAAGGCATTTGAAGCCCTTCAGATCCCCGAGTCGTATCGGGCAGCGGTGGTGCGCAAGGACGAGCAGGAAATGTTTGCCGGCGTTGCCTCAGCCGACAAGGATCCGCGCAAGAGCACGCACATTCAAGAAGTCCCCCTTCCGCAAATTGCGCCAGACGAAGCACTTATTGCTGTTATGGCCAGCAGCATCAACTTCAACACGGTGTGGAGCAGTATTTTCGAACCAATTTCCACCTTTAGTGCGCTCACACGCCTAGCGCGCGAAAGTGAATGGGCAAAGCGTCACGATCTTCCGTATCACATCATGGGCAGTGACGCTTCGGGCGTGGTGTTGCGAGTTGGTTCGGCAGTTCGCAACTGGAAACCCGGCGACAGAATTACCGTGCATTGCAATCACGTGGACGATCAAGATCCAACGTCACACAACGACTCCATGCTTGGTAGCAACCAACGCATTTGGGGTTACGAAACAAACTTTGGTGGCCTTGCCGACCTCAGTGTGGTGAAGGCAAACCAACTCATGCCAAAACCAGAGCACTTGACGTGGGAAGAAGCAGCAGTAAACGCATTGTGTAACAGCACTAGTTACCGCATGCTCGTTTCACCAAACGGTGCACACATGAAACAAGGTGATGTGGTGTTGATCTGGGGTGCAACTGGTGGCATCGGTGCATATGCAACGCAATACGTATTGAACGGCGGTGGCATTCCTATCGGAGTAGTCAGTTCGGCCGACAAAGCAGAGATTCTGCGAGGCATGGGTGTTGAAGCCATCATCGATCGCCGCGCAGGCAATTACCAGTTCTGGAAAGACGAACACACGCACGATGAAAAAGAATGGAAGCGTTTCGGTGGCGATATTCGCGCACTCGTTGGCGAAGATCCAGACATTGTGTTCGAACATCCGGGTCGTTCAACTTTTGCAGCATCAATGTATGTAGCCAAGAAGGGCGGCACCGTAGCAACGTGTGCTGCGACCAGCGGCTACATGATGGAATTCGACAACCGTTACTTCTGGATGCGCTTGAAGAAACTTGTTGGCTCACACTTTGCTAACTATCGCGAAGCATGGGAAGCCAACCGACTTATTCAAAAGGGCATGATTCACCCAGTGCTTTCGCAAGTATTCGACCTGAATCAAACTGGCGATGCCGCTTACCAAGTGCACAAGAACATGCACGAAGGGAAAATTGGCGTGCTGTGCATGGCCCCGCGCGAAGGCATGGGCATTAATAACCCAGAGTTGCGTGAAAAGGTTGGCGAAAAAAACCTTCGTCATTTCCGCAGAAGCTAAGGACTAATTATGTTGCTTACCGAAATTGATCACATTGCCATTGCGGTAAAAGACCTCGAAGCCGCAATCGCCTATTACCAAAAAGCCTTCGGCGCAACGGTTGACCACCGGGAAGTAGTGGAGTCGGACGGCGTCGAAGAAGCTTTGCTGAAAGTGGCAGAAAGCTACATTCAATTGCTCACTCCAACGAGGCCAGACTCACCAGTTGCCAAAGCAATTGAAAAGCGCGGCGAAGGCTTGCACCACATTGGGTATCGCGTAAACAATTGCGCCGAAGCACTTGCAGCAATGATTGCCGCAGGCGCAACAGCAATTGACAAAGCCCCTCGCCCCGGCAGCCGTGGCACCACCGTTGCTTTCATGCACCCAAAGGGCAGCTTCGGAACGCTGATTGAATTGGTGCAGGAGTAACCCATCAATCCATTTGCGTTAGTAATTGCCGCAATCATTGGTTTCATCGTCGGCACTCGCCGAGCACGCCGCGCACAACGCACCATTAACGAACTTGGTTCGTTTAACAAGCTTCCGGTATTTGCAGTAGGAGTAATTTCTGCAGCAATCGCGGCACAACTGCTGAACCAATTCAACTTCTCATGGGAACTGTTTGCCTACGGCCTCATGTCTGCCATGTGCATTGAACAATCACTCATCGACATCACTACGCATCGCCTTACCCGCAGCGTCACCATGCGTGCCGCATTCATCGGTGGGCCACTGCTGTCAATCGCAGCCATTGCCAATAATCAACCAGGAAAAATCGGAGTCATGGTGCTGTCCTTCACAGCAACACTGCTTACGTTCATGACGCTGTCACTTGCATCAAAGCGCGGCATTGGCGCTGGCGATGTTCGCCTTGCCGCAGTGGTCGCTATGTTCCTCGGCTATCTCGGCGCTCAATCCCTATTACAAGGCTTA
>BJFW01000123.1 GCA_014190095.1 Actinomycetes bacterium
AAACCTTGTGCGGCTAGTGCAATGCGTCGCGCATCAGCGATCGACAGACTGTCGATTCGCTTGGCCATGAAGAACTAGTCGGCGACAGTGATGGTGACCGAACGAATGACTACGTCATCCTTCGGGCGATCGCCAGGACCCGTTGGCACGTTCTGCATCATTTCCACAATGTCGAGGCCCTTTACGACCTGACCGAACAACGAGTACGCAGGTGGCAGTTGTACACCACTTGGTCCGCTGATGATGAAGAACTGTGAACCGTTGGTGTTTGGTCCAGCATTGGCCATTGCAAGTGAACCAATTTGATACTTGCCAGGCTTTGGCAATTCGTCAACGAATCGGTAACCAGGACCACCGCGGCCGTTGCCGTCTGGGTCGCCACCTTGGCACACAAATCCGTTAATGATGCGGTGGAAAATAATGCCGTCGTAATAGTGCTGTGCAGCCAAGAACACAAAGTTGTTCACGGTGATTGGTGCGGCAATTGGGTCAAGCGCAATAACCAATGTGCCCATGCTTGTTTCCATGGTGGCGGTGTAACGCTTCGACGGGTCAATGCCCATCTCTGGCGCTGCGTCAAATTTTTGTTTCTTCGGTGCTGATCCATCAAGAGGTGGGAAGTTCGACATAGCGCCAAACCCTAGCGGTGGAATGAGCCTCATCGCATATGCTGGTGCACATGAGTGATGCACTAGACCTCGACGCCATTGAAGCCAACTTGAACGATGTTGAAATTGCTCTTGAGCGCCTAGAGTCCGGCACCTATTTCACTGATGAAATTTCGGGTTCAGCACTGAGCGAAGATGTGCTCAGTGCCAACCCAACTGCACGTCACGCTTAGCGGTCGCGCATTTTTGCGAGCAAGCGCAAAATTTCGAGGTATAGCCACACGAGTGTGACCATGATGCCAAGCGCTGCGAACCATTCCATGTGTTTCGGTGCCCCTGCAGCCTCGGCCTTATCAATGAAGTCGAAGTCGAGCGCCAAGTTCATGGCTGCAAGACCAGCAACCAACACGCTGAATCCGATGCTCATCGTGCTTGATCCACTTGGAATCAGGTTTGCACCAAAGAAACCAGCGATGAACGAGAACAGGTAAAACGCGGCGAGGCCAAGCGTTGCACCAATCACAATGCGACGGAACTTGTCGGTTACACGCAACACGCCAGTGCGATACAGCGTAAGCATCACCACGAATACACCAATGGTTGCGCCAACTGCCTGCAGCACAATGCCTGGGTATTGAATGTTGAACACCTTCGAAATTGCGCCAACAACAGCACCTTGAGCAAGTGCGTACACCGGTGCAAGGAAGCGAGCAGTCGTTGGTTTAAATGTGGCTACCAACACGCTGACGAAGCCAACGATGAAGGCGATCATTGCCCAACTTGGAAAAGAAACTGCTTCGCCTACGCCGATGGTGTTTACCGAGCTCCAACCGAAGGTCGCCGCACCAATAAGGAGCGCCATGAGAAACAGGGTCGCGCTCATTGCGCCATTGGCGGTCATTGGGTTGGCCGAGCGCCACGGTGAAACTGGGCCGTCGGTTATTGGGGCGTTCCATGTGGTCGGGGCAGCGGCTGCCGAGCCACCCTGTGGGGCTGCCCAACCCGCCTGATCAGGGGTTCGCTCTACTGCCTTAGAGAATGCTTTGTCGTTTAAAAGTGGGTTTGCCATGAGCAAATATTAGAGCAACCCTGTGAAAAATGTCCGTCAGGTGCCCCATAAAAACAGCCGTGTTTTTTGGGGTTTCGTGGTGTCGGTGCTTGACCCTGTCGGTATCGTTACCCCGTTCCCGCCTATAAGGAGTCACTGTGGCCAAAGACCGTATCGATCGTGACGAAGAAGACCTAGTCCGTCTCTATCTCACCGACATCGGCCAGTACGCCCTCCTCACAAAGGACGACGAAGTTCGTTTGGCGAAGGCAATTGAAACCGGCAAGCAAGCAACTGCCGAACTTGAAGCCAACGACAAGAGCATCACTCCTAATCGTCGCCGCGAACTTCGCAAAGAGCAACGCGATGGTACAAAAGCAGAGCGCCAGTTCGTACAAAGCAACTTGCGCCTTGTGGTGTCTATTGCCAAGAAGTATCAGGCATCTGGTCTTCCACTGCTCGACCTCATTCAAGAAGGCAACCTTGGCCTGATGCACGCCGTCGAAAAGTTTGACTGGCGTAAGGGTTTCAAATTCTCCACCTATGCAACATGGTGGATCCGTCAGGCAATCACGCGCGGCATTGCAAACACCGGTCGCACCATTCGCCTTCCGGTCCACGCTGGCGACAC
>BJFW01000124.1 GCA_014190095.1 Actinomycetes bacterium
AGTGCCCAGAACCCTCGCCAGGTCCTCATGACGTGAAAATTCGCGTAGAGAAAACAGGTATCTGCGGCACCGACCTACATATTGAGTCGTGGGATGCATGGGCTGCATCCGCCGTAAACGCACCACTCATTATTGGTCACGAATTCTCTGGTCGCATTGTGGAGTTGGGTTCAGACGTAACTTCGCTTCAAGTTGGAGCATTAGTTTCCGGTGAAGGCCACATCATTTGTGGCATTTGTCGAAACTGTCGCGCTGGTCGACGACACATGTGCAAGAACACCTCAAGTGTTGGCGTGAACCGCAATGGTGCATTCGCCGAATATGTCGTGATTCCTGCGAGCAACGTGTGGGTGCACTCCGACGTAGTAGATGCCGAACTTGGTGCCATCTTTGATCCGTTTGGAAACGCCGTGCACACCGCACTCACCTTCCCTGTCGCGGGTGAAGACGTATTGATTACAGGAGCAGGACCAATCGGTCTCATGGCCGCAAAAGTGGCACGACATGTTGGTGCACGGTTCGTAGTAGTCAGCGATATCAATGAATCTCGTTTGGCGCTTGCTCGCTCAATGGGAGTTGACCTAGCCCTTAACCCCCTGACTTCCTCCATTGCTGCAGCGCAGAAAACCTTGGGCATGAAAGAAGGTTTCGATGTTGCGCTGGAAATGAGTGGAGCACCAACTGCACTTCCCGACATTTTGGACAACCTCAGCCACGGTGGTCGCATTGCAGTACTTGGTTTGCCAAGCAAAGAGATTTCAATCAACTGGGCGAAACTCGTTACTCACATGATCACCATCAAGGGTATTTACGGTCGTGAAATGTATGAAACGTGGTACGCCATGAATTCACTTATTCAAACCGGCCTCGACATTCGCGACATCATCACCGATCGATTCCCCGCAAATGATTGGGAGAAGGCGTTTGCCGCTGCGCGTTCATCGAACTCTGGAAAAGTCATTATGGATTGGTCATAGGACAACAACATGTACACAAGCGTTAAACACGATCTCAAGAAAACACTCGACGACATTCAAACTGCTGGTTTGTATAAGCGCGAGCGATTGCTTGACTCACCACAGTCATCACATGTACTCAGTAGCGAACAAGACCTCATCAACTTTTGCTCGAACAACTACATGGGACTTGCAAACAACTCTGCAGTGATTACTGCAGCCAAAGAGTCGCTAGACATCAACGGATTTGGCATGGCTAGCGTGCGTTTTATTTGCGGAACACAGTCCCAACACGATGAGCTAGAAGCCCGCTTGTCGTTGCTTCTCGGCACCGATGCCACCATCTTGTTCCCTTCATGCTTTGATGCAAACGGTGGATTGTTTGAGGTGTTGCTCGATCAGGGCGATGCGGTTATCTCAGACGAGCTAAATCACGCATCAATCATTGATGGAATTCGTCTCTGCAAA
The DNA here is from genome assembly GCA_014190095.1 of Actinomycetes bacterium. Lineage (GTDB taxonomy): Bacteria > Actinomycetota > Acidimicrobiia > Acidimicrobiales > Ilumatobacteraceae > UBA3006. The sequence goes on from BJFW01000124.1 coordinate 1,425, forward strand.
GCAACTCGTTACCGCTACAAGAACCGCGACATGGCCGACCTTGAGGCCCAGCTTGTTGCAGCTCGTGGTGCTCGTCGCACACTTATCGTGACCGACGGAGTGTTTTCCATGGACGGATCATTTGCTCCATTGAAAGAGATCTGCGATCTTGCCGACAAGTACGAAGCCATGGTGATGGTGGACGACTCGCATGCAGTTGGCTTTATTGGCGCAACTGGTGCGGGCACTCCTGAAATGTTTGGTGTACGCGACCGTGTTGACATCATTTCGGGAACACTTGGCAAAGCACTCGGTGGCGCATCAGGTGGTTACATCTCGGCACACCAAGAAATTGTTGACTTGCTGCGACAACGCGCTCGCCCCTATTTGTTCTCCAACTCCATTCCTCCAACAGTGGTCGCGGGTTCACTTGTTGCCCTCGACCTCGTTGCACAGGGATCGAACACTCGTGAGACACTTCGCGAAAACGCGAAGTATTTCCGCGATCAAATGTCGGCAGCAGGATTCACCTTGCTGCCAGGCGAACATCCAATCGTGCCTGTCATGTTTGCCGACGAACACGAAGCCGTGCGCATGGCAGCAGAGCTGTTCAAACTCGGCATCTACGTTGTCGCGTTTTCCTACCCCGTAGTGCCTATGGGCAAGGCTCGTATTCGCGTACAAGTATGCGCAACGCACACAAAAGCAGATATCGATACGTGTGTGGCAGCGTTTGTTACTGCACGTGAACTCGGCAACAACTAGTCGCGTCTTGTTAGGCGCAAGCCTTCGCCAAGTTTTGCAAGGTCACTTCCATATTCTTCCGGTTGTGCGTTGCGCGATCAGCAACACCACTCACCACTTTTCCTAACT
>BJFW01000125.1 GCA_014190095.1 Actinomycetes bacterium
ATGAAAGACATTTTCTCGCTGAATGGCAAAGTTGCTCTCGTGACAGGTGGATCACGCGGAATTGGCGCGATGATCGTGCAAGGTTTCCTTGAACATGGTTGTTCGCGCGTGTACATCACTGCACGAAAGGCCGCGCAGTGTGATGCTGCAGCAAAAGAATTGTCCATGTATGGCGAATGCATCTCGATTCCAGGAGATGTGTCAACACAAGAAGGAATTGCTTCTCTTGTTGCCGAAATCTCCAAGCGCGAGTCAAAGCTTGACATTTTGGTGAATAATGCAGGAGCTGCTTGGGGTGCCGAGTTTGACGAGTTTCCTGAAAGCGGCTGGGATAAAACGGTAGACCTCAACATGAAGACTCCGTTCTTCCTCACGCAAGCACTTGCTCCGCTACTTCGTGCAGCATCGTCCAAAGATCGCTTAGCCAAAGTCATCAACATCGCCTCCATTGACGGCGTCTCGATTAACTCAATGGAGACATATCCGTACGCTGCAAGCAAGGCAGGGCTCATTCACATGACCAAGCGCATGGCGCTTCGCCTGATCAAGGACAACATCGGCGTAACCGCAATTGCACCAGGTGCATTCGCTTCAGAAATGAATAAGGTCGCACGCGATCATGGCGATGCGATTTCAGCAGCAATTCCAGCTGGACGCATCGGCACTCCAGAAGACATGGCTGGTGCTGCTATTTATCTTGCATCGCGAGCTGGTGACTATGTGGTTGGTTCAACCGTCATCGTTGATGGCGGAGTGACCTACGCGCGATAACGCACTGCTAGTGCTTGTAGCGCGCTAGCGCGTCTTGAATTTCCTTAGTTGCAGCTTCGCGCCCTTCCCAGCCCTTAACCGTTGTGTCTTTGTTTGGCTCAAGTAATTTGTACACCTCGAAGAAGTTTCCAACTTCGTCGAGCAAATGCTCGGGCAAGTCTTCAATGTCTTGATACGTCGAATAACGCGGATCGTGTGAAGCAACGCAGAATACCTTGGCATCAGGACCTTTTTCGTCTGACATCCAGAACACTGCGACTGGTCGCACCATCACATGGCAACCCGAGAAAGTGGGTTGGCTCAACCACACCAATGCGTCAAGTGGGTCTCCATCTTCACCAAGCGTGTTGGGGAAAAATCCATAATCAAGTGGGTACTGCGTTGCAGTGAAGAGCGTACGGTCAAGCCAAATCTCGCCTGTGTCGTGATTCATTTCGTATTTATTGCGTGAGCCCTGCGGGATCTCAACGATCATTTCAACTTCCATGGCAACAGCCTACGGAATAAACACGACTTACTTCAGGACACGATTAACAATTGAGCGAACTTTTTCAATTCCCTCATTGGTACTCGTGCTCGTCCACACCACTTCACTTGGGTCGACCTCGCAGTTTTTTGCCAGATCGCGTTTCCGAGTTTCGCGTTGCGCAGGCTTTACTTTGTCTTGCTTTGTAGCAATGATCTGAAAATCAACTTCACTTTCACGCAGTTGCTCCAGCATCATGAGGTCTAAATCGGTTGGCCCAATCACTCCGTCAACGAGAACCAAAATGAGATCAAGTTCCTCTCGCTCATTTAGATAGCCAACAATCATCTTTTCCCAACCGCGCTTCAGTTTTCCTGAAACAGCCGCATACCCGTACCCAGGCAAGTCGACCACGGTTCCACCAGTTGGAGTTTGAAACAAGTTGATGAGTTGTGTTCGGCCTGGTGTATTCGACACACGCGCCAAGCTCTTGCGATTACACACCGCATTCAAGAGAGCGGACTTCCCCACGTTTGACCTGCCGACCAAGGCAATCTCTGCTTTGGACTCTGGCAACTGATCAACGTTCGATGCCGAAAGAACGAACTCCATTTGTATCGGCTTAGTCACAGCGCAAGGCTACGAGCCATTGCGCCCTAAAGTGGCGACATGGTGATGCGCATCGGCGTAATTGGCACGGGAATGATGGGCTGCGAACACATTCGCAATGTCAACGCCAACCCCAATGCCATCGTCACTGCAATTTCAGACCTACATGAGGAATCACTCGAATGGGCTCGCCACGCACTTGGCTCAGACAACTTGGTTGCCGAATTTCGAGATCACCGCGAATTGCTGAGTTCGGGAGAAGTGGATGCAGTAGTTGTTGCTTCCCCGAATTTCACACACCACGCGCTATTGCTTGACATCCTGCAGACCGATGTGCCCGTGCTGGTTGAAAAGCCCATGTGCACCACTGTTGA
>BJFW01000126.1 GCA_014190095.1 Actinomycetes bacterium
AACAAGCAGCACCGCTTTGGGCAAAAGATGCTCAAACTATTCAGATCGATGTCACTGACCCAACAACATTCACCAACATTCCAAAATCTGTGGACTGCATCGTTCAACTTGCAGCCACAAATGATTTCGATTCGGCTCAGAACCCGGCACTCGCTCACAGCGTTACCACCGAAGGCACAGCATCTCTGTTGAATGCTGCAATTCACAATGGAATTGAACGATTTGTTTACTTCTCGACTGCACATGTGTACGGCGCACCACTGCAAGGAACGTTCGTCGAGTTATCACCAACTCATGCAGTACATCCATATGCCACAACCCATTTAGAGGCCGAATCGGTTGTTGCTGCCGCCCACGTAAACGGCGACATTCAAGGCATTCGGGTTCGATTGTCTAATGGATTTGGCCGTCCGATGGCCTATGAGGCCGCAGATTGGCGAACCTTAACAAGTGATCTCTGTAGGCAGGCGGTCGTTGAAAAGCGAATGGAGATGCGCACCGACGGTCTCCAGGAACGAAACTTCATCACCAAGACCGATATCGCTCGAGCGGTTCAACACCTGATTGCAATTCCAACATCTCTAATCAGTGATGGACTGTTCAATTTGGGTGGATCGCAATCACAAAGTTTGCTCGCTATGGCAACGACCATTCAAGAACGGGCGCAGAAGAAATACTCAGCAGAAATCCCACTTCATCGACCCGAGCCAACCACAGCCGAAATTCAACATTTGAACTTCGACATTCACAAACTGCTGAATACTGGATTTTCGCTCACCGAAGACACGCTAGGTGAAATAGACGCCTTTCTTGACATGATTGAATTGCATCATCAATCATGAATAATCCTCCACTTGTTTCGATTGTCATTCCAACGTACAACCATGCCCCTATGTTGCAACGTGCGTTAGCAACCGTGGTTGAGCAGACATATCAAAACTGGAATGCAATTGTTGTGAACAACTTTTCTACGGATAACACGCTTGAAGTAGTGGCGGCATTCAATGACCCGCGAATTCAATGCGTCAACTTCCGAAACAATGGGGTGATTGGGGCTTCGCGAAACGAAGGCATTGCGCTTGCCACCGGAAACTACGTCGCTTTTCTTGATTCAGACGACACATGGTTCCCAACAAAGTTAGAAAAGTGCGTTGAGATTCTTGAATCTGGATCCGACCTGGTTTGCCACGCCGAATACTGGATAGATGAAAGTGGGAAATCGCGACTCGTTGCCTATGGCCCAAGCGAAGCAGCTACACACCGTAATTTGATATACAAAGGAAATCGCATCAGCACATCTGCAACGGTGGTTCGCACAGCATTGCTGAAAGAAGTACACGGTTTTGATGTATCACCTGAATTGATTTCAACTGAAGATTACGACCTTTGGATTCGTTTGGCTGCTAAGTCGGATAAGTTTGCTTTCATTAGCGAACCACTTGGTGAGTATCACCGCCACGACAACAATGTCAGTGCAAACATTGAGAAACATTTGGCAGCTGAGTTAGCGCTTCTTGCAAAGTACTTTTCGACAAACACAAAATTTGAAAACCTGATCGCACGACGCCGCCGAAAAGCATTGGCGTACTACGGAGCAGGACGCTCGCTGCATCGAACGAGAAAACACTTCCTTGCGCTACAAAAATACTCCCGCTCATTGGTTATCTGGCCAATTTCACCTCGCTCATACGCGGCAGTCATGCTTTCGTTGTTGGGATTATTTAAGCCAAAAAGCAAGTAGCGTTACAGCCATCGAAACCGAACGCGATATTCGATATTTTGCCTATGCCCGCCATGCGCTTGCTGAGGCACTGAGGGTCTGCAAATGCGGTCCGGGTGATGCCGTTCTCGTTCCAGAGTTCATTTGTCGGGATGTATTGAGTTCAATTCACGCTGTTGGATCCACCCCCGTTTTTTACCCTGTGGACCGATCGCTTTCGCCAGTGAATCTGCTGAATTCACAGCACTGTAAGGCCGTATTGGCCGTCAACTACTTCGGGTTCGCTCAAGATCTAGCGCCATTCCGTGAATATTGCTTACGAACAGGCGCAACCCTTATTGAGGACAACGCCCATGGTTTTCTCAGCAAAGACACTTCTGGAGTTTTGCTTGGAGCGCGAGCTGATCTTGGAATCACCAGCATTCGCAAAACGTTTCGCTTAGTAAATGGAGCTGCACTGTATTTCTCTGGCGCAAAATATTCGGGCCTT
>BJFW01000127.1 GCA_014190095.1 Actinomycetes bacterium
GGACGCTCTTCAAGGCCGGCAGCATGCGCGCGGTGACGCGCCAGCAAGTCGAGTTCGTGAAAGCTTTCGGGGTCGAGCAGGGTGGTAATGCGCTCGCGAGCAAGCAACTTTCCCTTTTCATGTTGGCGCTCTACCGAGCGTGGCGAACCGGCGTTGTACGCCTGTTCTTTGCGGGCTTGAAGATCTTGCAGTTTGGCATCCATGGCGTTGCTACTCACGCGCTAGACGCTAGTGCCCAAGCGGGGTTCAGCCGCCGACGGTGGTCTCTGTAGGGACTGTGGTTTCTGGAGTTGTCGACTGCACCACGGTCAGCGTGGTGGCGAGCGGAACCAATTCACCAGTAGTGGTGGCTCCCGTTACTTCAATCGACCATACGCCTGCCACCTTCAAATTGAACAGTCCGTCGTAAGCAACAATGGCAGCGCCACGTCGCTTCAGTGGCACATTGATCTGGATGCCTTCGAAGGCTGGGTCTGGCGGAATCAACTTGATGGTGAAGTTGTTGACACGCTTGGGGTTCAACAGTTCAATGCGCATCGCGTTAGTACCAGTTGTTGCTGGCGAAATGGATAACACAATGTGGAAGCGATCGTTTTGCAATTCTTCGCGGAACTCATACGCAACACTCGACTGAATAACTGCAGCATTAGCCTGTGGTGGTTTCATTGGAACCATCCACGATGTGAGTGCAAGCACCACAATGCCAATCACGATTTCGGCAGTCAGAACTCGACGCAAACGCCACGCCATCTTTCCCGAGAGGTCTTCAATGCGTGCAAACTTTGTGGCAACAAAATTTTTTAGCATCAACGCAAGGAAAATCATGAGTGCAGTAAATACGATGCTCAAAATTCCCAGTCGACCGTGACCAGAACTGAAAATTGCCAAACCGTCAAGCAGCAACATTTGAATAAATCCGGTTATTGCACCGACAACTATGAGCGGACCAGAAATTTTGGTGAAGCCGAGCACCGCTTGCACAAGGTCGGAATCACCTGGACCAGTAAGCACTGTGCGAACGAGCAAAATCATTCCACCAAGCCACAATCCAATGCTGAGAGCGTGTCCAACTCCGAAAACGTAATTCAGGAACGGAACATTCTGTCCAACACGAGTGAGGCCGTATGTTGCCATCATCAAGGTGACGATTGTGAGCGCAGGAACTTGCGTTGTTGGGTCAACAATCTTCTCTGGGTCGAATGCCACCCAGAATGCAGCAGCGATTAGTACAAATCGCAAAATCAATATTGCGCCACCACTTCCACCTGTGTGACTAAACCAACTAAATGGGCTGAGTGCGCTAGCGAACCCGTCATTGGAATGGCGAAACGCATTCATGGACACGATTAAGTACATGGTGACGATTGATGCCAGCCACGTCAATTTGAAGAAGCGCAAGCAGATTGGATATTCAGTACCTTCTGGCCACGCAAGCAACATCAAGATGAGTCCGCCAAACAGCGCAGACACGAAAAAGTATTCGGCAATGCGCAACAAGCCCAACACGATTCCCGTTTTGCGCCCAGCACCGGAATATGTGGTTACCGTTTCACCAATTGCTGCCACCGTTTCACCAGGTGCAACAACGGTGGTTTCGGTTGCAATAGCCGTGGTGTCTTGAACGACTGCTAATGCAAACGAAATGGACCCAGCAGAATTCGATGATGCAATGCTCCACTTAATAACGCACTGGCCGTTTTCTGGTTGTTGTCCCGTTAATGGAATACCAAACACCAAGTTGTCTTGTGTTACAGGCGGGTTTAACGCAACTGCGATATCAGCATTTGGTCCACATAGCAGTTCCACCTTCAACTCGCCTTCAACAACAGTTCTAAAGTTCAACTGCAGAGCCTTTGGTGGCACTTGTTGAGTGGAGCCGGAGGCAGGGTTCGACGAAATGACCTCATTGGTTCCGGCAGCTGCAAACGCTGTGGGCGCAAATGCTCCACCAACAGCAGCGAGGAGGCCAAGGCCACACACCAGGCGGACCGCTTTACGGCGCAGATCAGGCAAGATTTTCGTCATGGCGTCACCTAGACGGTAGCCAAATCTGACCGTGAACCACCTCGTAGGTAGGCTCGCAGGCAATGGCTGTCCAATCGCTCTACCGTCGCTATCGCCCTCGTCGCTTCGATGAATTGAAGGGTCAAGAGCATGT
>BJFW01000128.1 GCA_014190095.1 Actinomycetes bacterium
GCTCGCACCATACACGGTTAATAAACACACGTTTCAGGTGCCTCTTGACTGGAAGGTTGATGCCACGCTCATTTCTTCACTGGCAAAGGCGCGAATCGCGGAAATCAAGCCTCTAAAAGGTTGATATATAATACATGATATAGATATCATGTATTTATGCCGAAAAATCCAGCAACTGCAGATACTTCTCAAAATTGGACCTTCCTCTCCAATCACGCCCACGTTTTGGTGTGCGTTGCCAAGAACCCAGATGTGCGCCTCAGCGAAGTCGCAGAGTTGGTTGGCGTTCGAGAACGAACGGTGCATCGCATTGTTCACGAACTGATTGACGCCGGCTACATCTCAGTAACCAAAGTTGGTCGAAACAATGTCTATTCGGTTGACCTGGACAAACCGCTTCGCCACCCACTTGAAGCCGAGCACAACATTCACGCAATTGTTACCCCTCTCCTCAAGAAAGCAAAACGCTCGTGATCTTCTCCAGCATCCTCGTTGACAACATTTTGACCGCACCGGTTATTGCCTTTGTCGTTGCACTCATCGCCACACTCTTGCGATTTGATCTTCGAATTCCAGACTCGCTGTATCCAATTCTTTCTACTTTTCTGCTTCTTGCAATTGGAATCAAGGGCGGAAAAGCGCTATCAGAATCTTCGCCCGCAGAGCTTTGGCAACCACTCTTAGCCGCAATCGCTATTGGCGTGATCACACCACTCATCGCCTATGCGCTGTTCCGAAAAACTGCAAAACTCGATATTACGAATGCTGCTGCGCTGGCAGCTCACTACGGCTCAGTCTCTGCGGTGACTTTCACCGTGTTGATTTCAACTCTGGACTCACATGGCATTAGCTATGAGGGATATGTTTCGGGGCTTCTTGCAGTTCTTGAAATCGTTGGCATTGTTGTCGCGCTGTTTCTCGCCCACAAATTCTCTGCTGGAACCGATTGGAAATCTGGCTTGTCTGAAGTTGTTCGCGGTAAGAGCATTGCCTTCCTCGTTGCTGGTCTGCTCATTGGCCTCATTGTTGGGCCAGACCGTCTCGCACCAACTGATCCATTGTTTGTTGGCCTATTCCCGGGCGCTTTGACATTGTTCCTCATTGAACTTGGATCAATTGCTGCCAATCGTCTCCGCGATCTAGATGGTGCTGGCTTCCGCGTTGTTATCTTGGCAATTGTTGTTCCATTGATCAATGGATCTATCGGAGCCGTGCTTGGTTCTACAGCCGGAATGTCTATTGGTGGTGTTGCTGTAATGGCAACACTTGCCGCAAGCGCCTCCTACATTGCTGCACCGGCTGCAATCCGAATTGCACTCCCCGATGCAAACCCGGGCATCTATGTGACGGCATCACTTGGCATTACGTTTCCGTTCAACTTGATTGTTGGCATTCCGTTGTACATCGAAATCGCAGAGTTGATTGCATAAGATCTCTTTATGTTTCCAGTAGTTGACGATCTGCGATCTATCGAATTTGGCACTCCTGGAAAAAGCCGCGAAAACTTGGTGAACTTCATCATCAACGGCAACAAACGAGCCACTGCAGGATTGGCTGCCGATTACGAGAAAGAGGGCGAAGAGGTTGAATTCGTTGGCGAGTGTCTAGCCATGGTTGACAATGACGGAGATCATGTTGCAACGCTGCAAGTCACCCGTGTTGATATCACCCGTTTTGCCGATGTTCCAGACGAGTTCGCTCTCGCCGAGGCAGAGGGTGACCTAAACGCCGCAGACTTCCGTGCAAGCCATTTGGAATACTGGACAAGAGTTGGCGAAACCGTCACCGACGACACGATGATCAATCAGATCTATTTCACGTTGCTCACCCATCGCCTCCGCAATCTTGAATCATCAGATGCTGAATGGATCACCCGCGCTTGCCAAGACGAGGAAGTTCAACGTTGGACAAAAGTCCCACGTCCGTACACGCGCGAACATGCCGAGTCGTTTATCAAAGACAAGAATGGCGAATTTGCGGCTTGGGCAATCATTGATTCCCGCTCACAGGAACCAGTGGGCGTGATTGGAATTCACCATGTGATTAACGGTGTCGCAAGCATCGGATATTGGGTAGCCCCGTGGGGCAGAAAATCAGGTGCTGCATCCACCGCATTACGAATCATTCCTACGCTTGCGCGAAGAATTGG
>BJFW01000129.1 GCA_014190095.1 Actinomycetes bacterium
CCCAAGTTGATTGACGATCTGTTCAACACTTGGCACACTTGCACGTGTATGACCATCAATAGCCTTACGCATGGACGCAACATGTTCTGGAGAATTGCCACAGCATCCGCCAACAATGCGCACACCAGCATCAATTGCCAATTCGGCATATGTTGCCATTAGCTCCGGAGTTCCTGAATAGGTAATGGTGGTGCCAACAAATTTAGGAACGCCGCAGTTGCCCTTCGATACCACCGGAGTGGAAAAAGCAGACATTTCCGAAACCGAGACCACAATGTCGGATGCACCGACGCCACAGTTTGCACCAATGGCAAGTGGTTGTGGATCTATGCCCGCGAATACACCATCGAGTGCTCCCGGCATGATGCCCATCATCGTTCTGCCTGCGGTGTCGAACGACATGGTGCATACATATGGCATGCCCACTCGTATTGCCGCAAGCGCTGCAGCGCGAGCCTCTTCGGGTGCCGACATGGTTTCAATCCATGCGACATCAGCGCCGCCTGCCTTCAAACCTTCGATCTGTTCCGCGAATGCATCAATTGCATCGGCTTCGGTCAGTGCTCCAAGTGGTTCAAACAATTCACCCGTTGGCCCAACCGAACCCGCCACCACCACTGGCCTTGGTGCTCTATCGGCGACCTTGCGAGCGATTTGAGCAGCACCCTTTGCTAACTCAAACGTGCGCGACTGCGCATTGTGCAATTTCAATCGATGACGGTTACAGCCAAACGTGTTGGTGAGAATGATGTCCGAGCCCGCATCGACGAACTGTTGATGCAATGATTCCACACGATCTGGGTGATCAGTAATCCAAAACTCAGGTGGTTCGCCCGAGGTAAGACCCATAGCGAAATAGTTCGTTCCAGTTGCACCATCTGCCAACAACACTTTTCCTGTGAGCAGCAATTGCTCCAGAGAGGTTTGCATTGAAAGAGACTAACCCATCACGTTTCCGGCGGTGTCCGCCTGAGTGCGAAGTCGCGAGAACGCTGACAGGTTGATAGGCATGCCAGTGAATTCACCCATGACTTCTACTGGGGTCACGTCGTGGTCAATTCCCTGCTCTTGTGCCTCAATGAGTGTCCGCATGAACTTGCCAACGAGTGGCGCGTTCTTGAACTGGTTACCACTTGTGCCACAAGCCATGAAGAACCCTGGAAGGCTGGACTTGTCATACAGCGGAATCCAGTCGTCAGTTACGTCGTACAACGCACCAATACCAAGCAACTTGTGCGGAATACCGAAATCCGGCAAACGACGAGCCAATCGCAACATCACGCGCTCAAAGAACTCAACTGATACCGAATCGTTCCAGTTGTCGGCATCGTCTAAGAAGTGCAGCGGATCACATGCTGGTTCTGTTGTACCAACGTTAAGCAAGTCGCCCATGTGCGGACGGAAGTACTGACCAAGGTCGAGGTCTGCAACAACCGGCGCATTGTCTTCTAAACGGAAACCTTTGGGAGCAGGTGGGGAAAATACTTCCTGACGCAAGGGACGATGATGTACCTTCATCTCGTCGTACACACCTGCCATGCGATTGATTGCTGCAGCGTGCGGACCAGCTGCGTTGATGACGATTGGAGCCTCAAAGCGCTCACCTGTCTTCAGCACTACGCCGCTGGCAACATCGCCGTCACGGGTGATTTCACTGACTTCTTTGTGAAACAAGAACTCTGCGCCATGGTGCTTTGCAGCATTCGCCAAGTTGTGCGCTGCCAACATCGGGTCGTCCATGAATCCACTGAGCGGGTCAAACAAAGCTGATAACTGGTCATACGGATCGTCCGCGAATGCTGGGTCTTCAATAGCCTTTGGCGGATAAAACTTTCCAGTTTCAAAGGCTGGCCAACGCTTTTTTACTTCTTCTGGCGACAACACTTCGTAAGGAATACCAAATTGATCCCACAATTCGCGCTGACGAAGGCCGTCGTAACCCTCAGTGAGGAACACCAAGTAACCAGTCTGAATGTACTTAGCCATGCCATCTGGGTCTTCAACGCCAACGAATTGACTCCAATTAAACCAATGCTGAGCGTTTTCCCATGCCATCAAAATGGTGTTGAAGTTGGAATAGGTAAAGCGAATAATTGCCGAT
>BJFW01000130.1 GCA_014190095.1 Actinomycetes bacterium
TTCAGGTTTCGGTTGGCAGAACTGGCCGAGTAACCCCGTTTGCTGTGCTGCAACCAGTGGTCGTTGCCGGTTCAACCGTGGGCATGGCCACCTTGCATAACCGCGAACAAGTTGCGCTGAAAGATGTACGTCCTGGCGACACCGTTGTGGTGCGCAAGGCGGGTGACGTTATTCCCGAAGTGGTTGGCCCAGTTCTCGAAAAGCGTCCGAAGAATTCGAAGCCATGGAAGTTTCCGGAAACTTGCCCATGTGATGTGAGGTCCACATTGGTGCAAATTGAAGGCGAGTCCGACACTCGCTGTGTCGAACCATCGTGCCCGTTCCAACGCGACCAGCGCATTATCTACTTCGCATCGCGCGGTGGAATGGATATTGAGGGTTTAGGCGAGAAAACCGTGTTCGCTCTTTCCGATCTTGGCTTAGTGAGCGACGTTGGTGACTTGTATGCATTGAACCAAGAACAGCTATTGCAAATTGAAGGCTTCGGCGAATTAAGTGCCACCAATTTGTTGGCGGGAATCAACAAGTCAAAGTCGAAACCACTTCCAAAACTATTGACCGCTTTGGGCATCAAACATTTGGGGCCTGCTGCGTCTGAATCGCTTGCTAAAACTTTCGGTTCGCTTGATCGGATTATGGAAGCAACCGAAGAAGAACTCAGCAACATTGACGGTGTTGGTGGAGTAATTGCGCAATCAATTGCAACATGGTTCAAGCAAAAGCCAAACAAAGCAATTATTGAAAAGCTACGAAAAGGCGGAGTGGAATTCGGCAACGTGGTTACTAGCGACTTGCCTCAAAATCTTGTTGGCAAAGCAATTGTGGTAACGGGAAGCGTGGAAGGGTTTACGCGCGAAGAGGCGGAAGCAGCGATCAAGGATCGCGGCGGAAAATCTCCAGGTTCAGTAAGCGCAAAAACCTATTGCGTAGTGGTGGGCGAAGATCCAGGTGCGTCAAAGGTAACGAAAGCAACCGAGTTGGGCATTCCCATGATTCAGGCAGATGCTTTTCAGAAGCTGCTGGATACCGGTTCTATTTAAGTAGTTGAGCCAGTTCGGCTGCATGTGTGATTGACACGTATTTACGCACGTATTCCACAAGTTGCCGCTGAAACTCTGCGCCGTGGCCTTTGTTTGCACACGCCAGGTGGGCAAGTTCGTGTAACAACAACAGTTGTGTTGGTTTCGCCTTGCGCACTGCAATGCACCACTCGTCGCTAAATGCAAGTCCAAGCAAATCGCTCGACATTTTGTGTCGCACAAGTGCTGGTGGGTCTAAGTCTTCGTTTTCGGCAATGGTGGTAATCCACGCTCTTGCGTCATTCATGCTGAGGGCTCGCGTTGGAGAGCTGTTCTCAAGGGCATCTTCAGCCGCATACACACGCAATGCTTCGGAACTAGCCATTGCTGCCAATTCCTAATTGTCGACTGGAAATGCCAAAGCTATTGCGACTACTGGAAAACTGCTGACCAGCACGGTGTCCTGCACCAAAGGCTTCGCGGTCGCTGCGGTAATTGCTGGTGCTGCTATGTAGGTGTGGAGTGTTTTGCACCATTACACGTCGTGCACGTTCTGCGCGTTCAACAAGTACCAACCCAACACCAGGTGATTCTTTGACAATGGTTTGATGCTCTTTTGCAAGCTTTGCACCAATGGCTTCGCAGTACCCGCGCCACCATGAGGTTTTGAAACGGCGGTCGCCAGAAGGAATAGACCGCGCCGCAAGTAGGTCGGCAGCGGTGTACAACGCTTCAAGTGAGAAGAGGTCGTTTTCAGTACCGAAGGCAACCATGATGACTTGTGTCGGATTGGGCTCCATCATGTCGCGGTATGAATGACACGAAACCGCATTGGCGATATTCCACAACAGTGTTCCGCGGCGCACTCGATATTGGCCGGTGATTACAAAGGTTTTTGTCATTACGGTTTTGTTATCAAACGTTCGCTTGCTTACCGAGCTTTCGTCAATGTCATATTTCTGCATTAATCGAAAGGCAAGTGCTAAAGCAGTCT
>BJFW01000131.1 GCA_014190095.1 Actinomycetes bacterium
AAATCCCACTTCATCGACCCGAACCAACTTCAGCCAATATTCAACATTTGAACTTCGACATTCACAAACTACTGAATACTGGATTTTCGCTCACCGAGGACACGCTCGGTGAAATAGATGACTTCCTCAACATGATTGAATTGCATCATCAATCATGAATAATCCTCCGCTCGTTTCAATTGTCATTCCGACTTACAACCATGCCCCTATGTTGCAACGCGCTTTAGCAACCGTGGTTGAGCAGACGTATCAAAACTGGAATGCAATCGTTGTGAACAATTTTTCTACGGATAACACGCTTGAAGTAGTGGCTGCATTCAATGACTCGCGAATTCAATGCGTCAACTTTCGAAACCATGGAGTGATTGGTGCTTCACGAAACGAAGGAATTGCACTTGCCACGGGTCAATACCTCGCTTTTCTTGATTCAGACGACACCTGGTTCCCAACAAAGTTAGAAAAGTGCGTTGAGATTCTTGAATCAGGATCTGACCTTGTTTGTCATGCCGAATACTGGATAGATGAAAGCGGGAAATCGCGACTCGTTGCCTATGGCCCAAGCGAGGCAGCTACGCACCACAATTTGATATACAAAGGAAATCGCATCAGCACATCTGCAACGGTGGTACGCACCGCATTGCTGAAAGAAGTACACGGGTTTGATGTCGCGCCTGAGTTGATTTCAACTGAAGATTACGACCTTTGGATTCGATTGGCAGCAAAGTCAAACAAGTTTGCATTCATTAGCGAACCACTTGGTGAATACCACCGCCATGACAAGAATGTCAGTGCAAACATTGAGAAGCACTTGACAGCTGAATTAGCACTCCTTGAAAAGCACTTTTCAGCAAACACACGATTTGAAAACATCATTGCACGACGACGCCGAAAAGCATTGGCATATTACGGAGCAGGACGCTCGTTGCATCGAACCAGAAAACACTTCCTTGCGCTACAGAAATACTCCCACTCATTGGTTATCTGGCCAATTTCACTTCGCTTATACGCAGCAGTCATGCTTTCGTTGATCGGATTTTTTAAGCCAAAAAGCAAGTAGCGTTACAGCCATCGAAACCGAACGCGATATTCGATATTTTGCCTATGCCCGCCATGCGCTTGCTGAGGCACTGAGGGTCTGCAAATGCGGTCCGGGCGATGCCGTTCTCGTTCCTGAGTTCATTTGTCGGGATGTATTGAGTTCAATTCACGCTGTTGGGTCCACCCCCGTTTTTTACCCTGTGGACCGATCGCTTTCACCAATGAGTCTGCTGAATTCGCAGCAATGCAAGGCCGTATTGGCCGTCAACTACTTCGGGTTCGCTCAAGATCTAGCACCATTCCGCGAATATTGTTTGCGAACAGGCGCAACCCTTATCGAGGACAACGCCCACGGCTTTCTTAGCAAAGACACTTCAGGAGTTTTGCTTGGAACGCGAGCCGATCTTGGAATCACCAGTATTCGCAAAACATTTCGCTTGGTAAATGGAGCTGCACTGTATTTCTCTGGCGTCGAGTATTCGGGCCTTGTATCGGAACAGTTGGAGTTTCAGAATGGCGCTGCTCCAAAGGGGTTTCTTCTCCGCAAAGTGAGTGCACAAATCCAGCGCTCAACAAAGATCCCCACACTCTTACTATTTCAATTCACCATTCGCATGATGCGTCTGATCGCTACAGGATCTCGTCTTCCAAAATCCACACAGGAAAGCGAAACTGAGCTTCCAACCCCAGTGGCACCCCATCGCAGCGTTCATGAGCTCATTGGATCACTACAACCGAAAGTTGAAGTTGCGCGACGACAGAAACTATTTGCCGAAGTACACAAGCGGGTGAAGGATCTTGATATTGAAGTGATTTTCAGCGACATGCACCCAGGTGTATCACCTTATGGTTTTGCTTTCATTGGCGATAGCGACTCAGTAAATTCAGTGTGCAACAAGTTGCGAG
>BJFW01000132.1 GCA_014190095.1 Actinomycetes bacterium
ATCTCCAAAGAACTCTCAGCAGTTCGCGAAGCCTTTGCCACTCCTCGCGTGTGCAAAATTGCTGCTGATGTTGGCGAAATGAGCGTTGAAGACTTGGTCGACAACAAAGAACTCGTCATCGTGATGACCCAGGCTCAATACATCAAGGCTGTATCTGCTGATTCATTCCGCACGCAAGGTCGTGGTGGCCGGGGAGTAAGCGGTGCAAAGATGAAGTCTGATGACATCGTAAGTAACGTCATATTCACAACATCACACTCGTACTTGTTATTCTTCTCGAACCGTGGACGTGTGTACCGGTTGCGTGCACTCGATATTCCCGAGCGTGATCGCACCGCTAAGGGCATTCCAATTGTCAACCTGTTGCCGTTGAACCAAGGCGAAACCATTCAGGCAATTATTGATACTCGCGAATTCCCAGGCGAGCGCTTCTTGTTCTTCGCAACCAAAGAAGGACAAGTCAAAAAGACTCCATTTAACGAATACGACTCAAGTCGCCGCGATGGGCTCATTGCGTTGAAGTTGCGCCCTAAGGACGAACTTGTTCGCGTGATCGAAACCTCTGGCAGCGATGATGTGTTCATGGTGACGCGCGATGGTCAAACTATTCGCTTTTCCGAAAAAGGTGTTCGCCCAATGGGTCGCTCGGCCGCAGGTGTACGCGGAATGAAGTTGCGTGCAAGCGATGAAGTGGTGTCGTGTGATGTTGCCAAGGATGATGCAGCAATTCTTATGATCACCGAGTCTGGTTATGGCAAACGCACTCAAGTCAGCAACTTTGCTCGCAAAGGCCGAGGCGGCATGGGCATGATTGGCATCAAACTCACCGGCAAAAAGGGTCACGTAGTCGCCGCCTTTATGGCGGGTATCGACGATGACATCGTCGTTGTTGCTTCGGGTGGAACCACCATTCGCACCCCTGTGAAAGAAATCTCCAGTCAAGGTCGCGCAGCAACCGGCGTGCGCATCATGAGCCTGGACGACGGACAAGTGGTGGCTTCGGCTGCACTCGTCCTTTCTCACGACGAAGCATAAATACACAGCCTCCAACAGAGCGAGGTAGTGCAACACTGACGGTTGCGCTCACTCTTGCGGTGATGGTGTTGATGTCTGTTGCGTTCAGCCGAGGTGGTGCATACCTAATTAACGCTGAGCGTGCACGAATCATCAGCCAAGTCGGAGCACTTGCTGCCGTGTACGGCGGTGAACCAACTGCACGCGAAGTAGCGCGACTAAATTACGCAACAGTGTGTGGCTTTCGTAACCCTGCCAACGACAAAGCATTCTTCGCCGTGTGTGTTGATGTTCAAGGTGCTCAGCGTTTCGCGCATGCTGTCGATAGTTGGACGATTTCAGTGCCTACACTGGAACCGTGAGTAAAACATCTGCACGTGCACCACGGGTGCGTCGAGTAACCAGAGTTATTCGCGAAATCGATCCATGGTCAGCCTTCAAGGTGGGTCTCGCGTTTCACTTGGTGGTGTACTTCACCGTGTTGATCGCGTCGGTGTTGTTGTGGAGCGTGGCCTCGGCAACGGGAACCATTGACAACATTGAACGTTTCATGATGTCGTTTGGGTGGGAAACGTTCGAGTTCAATGGTTGGCAATTGTTTGTCAACGAGATTTTGCTTGGGCTGCTGCTGGTGGCTCTACTGACCATCGTGTGGGTACTTGGAGCAACGATGTTCAACTTAATTACGGATCTTGTAGGCGGAATTCGGGTATCAGTGTTGGAAGAAGAGGTTCTGGTATCCACGGTTGAGGGTGACGTAAAGCGGCAGTAGGCTCATTTCCCCCGAAAGCAATTCGGGGCTATAGCTCAGTTGGTTAGAGCGCATCCCTGATAAGGATGAGGTCACAAGTTCGATTCTTGTTAGCCCCACGGAGGTAGTGCAGTGAATTTCATCCGACGCGTACTGATGGTGCTTGGCATCGCGGG
>BJFW01000133.1 GCA_014190095.1 Actinomycetes bacterium
AGTGCCCAGAACCCTCGCCAGGTCCTCATGACGTGAAAATTCGCGTAGAGAAAACAGGTATCTGCGGCACCGACCTACATATTGAGTCGTGGGATGCATGGGCTGCATCCGCCGTAAACGCACCACTTATTATTGGTCACGAATTCTCTGGTCGCATTGTGGAGTTGGGCTCAGACGTAACTTCGCTTCAAGTTGGAGCATTAGTTTCTGGTGAAGGCCACATCATTTGTGGCATTTGTCGAAACTGTCGCGCTGGTCGACGACACATGTGCAAGAACACCTCAAGTGTTGGCGTGAACCGCAATGGTGCATTTGCCGAATATGTCGTTATTCCTGCGAGCAACGTGTGGGTGCACTCCGACGCAGTAGACGCCGAACTCGGTGCCATCTTTGATCCGTTTGGAAACGCCGTGCACACCGCACTCACCTTCCCTGTCGCGGGTGAAGACGTATTGATTACGGGAGCAGGACCAATCGGACTCATGGCCGCAAAAGTGGCACGACATGTTGGTGCACGTTATGTAGTAGTCAGCGACATCAATGAATCTCGTTTGGCGCTTGCTCGCTCGATGGGTGTTGACCTAGTCCTTAACCCCCTGACTTCCTCCATTGCTGCAGCGCAGAAAACCTTGGGCATGAAAGAAGGTTTTGATGTTGCGCTGGAAATGAGTGGAGCTCCAACTGCACTTCCCGACATTTTGGACAACCTCAGCCACGGTGGTCGCATTGCAGTACTTGGTTTGCCAAGCAAAGAGATTTCAATCAACTGGGCGAAGCTCGTTACTCACATGATCACCATCAAAGGCATTTACGGTCGTGAAATGTATGAAACGTGGTACGCCATGAATTCACTTATTCAAACCGGCCTTGATATTCGTGACATCATCACCGATCGATTCCACGCAAATGATTGGGAGAACGCGTTTGCCGCTGCGCGTTCATCGAACTCTGGAAAAGTCATTATGGATTGGTCATAGGACAACAACATGTACACAAGCGTTAAACACGATCTCAGGAAAACACTGGATGACATTCAAACTGCTGGTTTGTACAAGCGCGAGCGATTGCTCGACTCACCGCAGTCATCACATGTGCTCAGTAGCAAACAAGACCTCATCAACTTCTGCTCAAACAACTACATGGGACTTGCAAACAACTCTTCAGTGATTACTGCTGCCAAAGAGTCGCTCGATATCAATGGATTTGGCATGGCTAGCGTGCGTTTTATTTGCGGAACACAGTCCCAACACGATGAGCTAGAAGCCCGCTTGTCGTTGCTTCTCGGCACCGATGCCACCATCTTGTTCCCTTCATGCTTTGATGCAAACGGCGGAGTGTTTGAGGTGTTGCTCGATCAGGGCGATGCGGTTATCTCAGACGAGCTAAATCACGCATCAATCATTGACGGAATCCGCCTCTGCAAGGCAACCCGATACCGCTACAAGAACCGCGACATGGCCGACCTTGAAGCTCAGCTTGTTGCAGCTCGTGGTGCTCGTCGCACTCTCATCGTGACCGACGGAGTGTTTTCCATGGACGGATCATTTGCTCCATTGAAAGAAATATGCGATCTTGCTGACAAGTACGAAGCCATGGTGATGGTGGACGACTCGCATGCAGTTGGCTTTATTGGCGAAACTGGTGCGGGCACACCAGAAATGTTTGGTGTACGTGACCGAGTCGACATCATTTCGGGAACACTTGGCAAAGCGCTCGGTGGCGCATCAGGTGGATACATCTCGGCACACCAAGAGATCGTTGACTTACTGCGCCAACGCGCTCGACCCTATTTGTTCTCCAACTCCATTCCTCCAACAGTGGTCGCGGGTTCACTTGTCGCACTCGACCTCGTTGCACAGGGGTCGAACACTCGTGAAATACTTCGCGAGAACGCGAAGTATTTCCGCGATCAAATGTCAGCAGCAGGGTTCACCTTGC
>BJFW01000134.1 GCA_014190095.1 Actinomycetes bacterium
TCGCTGCTGTCGCATTGTTTTCGATGCGCTTCGTTGAGCAACGGTGGCAACTTTTTGTTGTGTATTGCTTCTATGCACTCGGTTGGTCGGCATCTGGCATGGGGCCAGTAACAACGGTTGTCACGCGATGGTTTCAGGTGCGGCGGGCGAGTGCGTTGGCTGTTGCGTCGACGGGACTTTCGGTGGGAGGCATCGTCGTTACACCATTTATTAAATGGATTCTCGACACGCAAGGCATTCGCAACGGTTCGCCGTGGTTGGCATTGATTTGGTTCTGCGGCACCGTGCCAGTCACGTTGCTTTTGTTACGCGCATTTCCACAACCTTATGGATGGTTGCCTGACGGCGCGCGAGCGGCTCCTGGCGATATTGCAATCATTTCTGGCACGCCACTTGCCGAAGCAGTGCGCAGCAGGTTCTACAAAGCAGTCACTTTTGGTTACATCTTTGCGCTAGGTGCTCAAGTTGGTGGTGCATTGCAACTCGTCAAACTTGTCGAAGAACGCACCGACCGTTCAACTGCAACTCTGGCGACAATCGTTCTTTCGACGATGTCGATCCTCTCGCGTTTCGCTGCTGGTCGTATTATTCCGAAGATAAACATGACTCGGTTTACCGTTGGTCTTGCTGGACTGCAGGGTATTTCGCTGGCGAGTCTCGGTTTGAGCAATAATCGAATCGGCCTACTTGTCGCGATTGGCCTATTCGGTGTCACTATCGGCAACATGGTGATGATGCAGTCACTGTTGCTGGCTGAACGATTTGGCGTGCGCGACTATCCCAAGATCGCAGCGCGCTCTGGTTTGATCTCATTTTCAGGCACTGCGTTGGGTCCGCTTCTTTTAGGTTGGCTTTACGACGTTGCAGGCGGTTATCGCTCGTCATATCTCGCCGCAGGTGCGTGCTCGATCATCGGCGCAATTCTGTTTTCATTTGCAGGCTCTGCCTCGGTGACTTCCACCGAAGTTGCACCAGCGCAGTCGCAATAGAATATTTTTTTATGTCTGATTTACATCCAAACACTTTGAGGGTTATTGCTGCTGCGCGTGATGCGGGTCTTGAGATCTCTACGCGAAGGTTTCCTGAGGGAACCAAGACTGCGGCCGATGCTGCCACTGCGATTGGTGTAACCGTTGGTCAAATTGTGAAGAGCTTGGTGTTCGGCGTTGATAACGAAATCGTTATGGCGTTGGTGAGTGGTTCAAATCAACTTGATGAAAAGAAGCTCGCTCTCGCTGCCGGTGGTGCGAGGTGTGCACGTGTTGATGCAGATGCTGTTCGTGAAGCAACGGGCTATCCAATTGGCGGCGTGCCTCCCTTTGGTCACACAACCCAACTGCGAGTGTTCGTCGACCCGGACTTGTTGCAGTACGACGAGGTCTGGGCGGCGGCCGGAACATGGAACGACAACTTCGGCGCAGCACCGGTTGACATCGTGCGCGTTGCTGGTGGCGTGGTCACTGACCTGAAACGCACTTGATAAGTATCCTTACCTCATATGGCAATTGCTCTTCGCGGTGCTACGGCAGATGACGTACCAAAACTCAAGACATGGGACCTCGATGAAGCCGTAGGGTATTCGGGGGGCGAGGACGACAACTACGACTGGGACTATGAAATACCACGCAGTGTCAATTGGCGAGAGTTTCTGATAGCAGAGGTTGATTCAGTTCCAATCGGAATGGTGGTCATCATTGATGCACTTCAGGAGGAGAGCCACTATTGGGGTGACAACGCGCCACAGAATTCCTGGGCGATAGATATCTGGATTGGGGTAGCAGAATTTCGATCCAAGGGTTATGGAACAGAAATGATGAAGAAGGCGTTAGAGCGTTGCTTTGAAAACCATGATGCAAGCTGTGTTCTGATAGATCCGTTGCAGTCAAATCATCGTGCAATTGCCTTCTATCG
>BJFW01000135.1 GCA_014190095.1 Actinomycetes bacterium
GCGTGTGCAAAAGCTTGCGTATGCCTTTGGGCATCGTGCGAAGACAGGCGAGCATCGGGTTCCCATACGCCCAAGTGAATGATGACGTGCGGGTTTGCATCAACTATTCGTTGCGCAATCGCATCGTGTTCTTGTGGCTCAATGACATGCACCATGGTGCGGCGAAGCCGGCGACGCGGAGGGTTTGCATCAATGCCAACGATCTCGCCTACCCATGTTTGCTCTTCAAGCAGAGCGCCAACACGAGAGCCGAGTTCTCCACCGATGCCGGTGACTACGACTCGGCGGCCACTCATTAACGAAGTTCGTGTGCTCGGAGTATGAGTTCGCGCGAATCTGGGTCGAGCTGGCGACCACCAATTCGTTCGGTGAGAATGATTGCCTGTGGTGCATCGTCTACCAGGCCGGACCAACGGATGTATCCGCCCATCAACCCAACCAAACGGTCACTCACTTCTTCAGCGTGCACAATAACTTTGTTGTTGTTGCGTAGTAATTCGTGAATGTCATTAAAGAGCAACTTGAGCCATTGGTCCATATCATCAAAATTGACCAGCGGGCGGTGCCTGTACGGCATGTTCAACTCGTCGTAGTTGTGCAAGTTATGCGGAGCACCGATGATGGAAATGACGCAACCGAAATCATTTTCACGAAGCCAGATAATTTCTTCCTGGCGGCGAACTCGGCGGTGATTGGCGCCGAAACCACCAGGACGCTCGCAAATGGCGAGTTTGTCTTTAATGATCCAGGTGAGGTTTCGTGGGGTAATTCCAAGGGCCCACTTGCCCCTAAGTTTTGGTGGCATTATCGACTTTCCTGGTTGCGAATTTGGCTTGCTTTCAACATCAGGCGAGACGATACACCAATAAAAACCCTCGATGTTTCAGAAAACCTGCTTTATTTGGAGGTTTCTGGCTCGGTAATTCGCAATTGTTGCTGACTTCTGCGAACTTGGCGACCAAGTCCAATGTCGCAGGCAAGGGTGTTTCCGCGTGCAACTTCAAGCACACGTTCAACGGTTGCGCTATCGGGAACCAGTGGGTTGGTAAGCCATGACCTGATTGCTCGGCGTGCCAATGCAATGGGGGCACTAGCGAGTGCAAGTGCGTCAGTTGGATCAATTGCGCCAGCGAGCTCATTCAATAGGTCATCGTCGTCGCGCAACAAGTCTGCTTGACGCGTAAGTACGGGAACCAAATCACGTTTTGCAAGTGATTCCAAAAGTGGCAGCACTTCATGGCGAATGCGGTTGCGTTGAAAGCGCTCATCGTTGTTTGATGGGTCAGTAAACACAGCAATTCCTAGTTCATTGCATAGCACTTCGGTTTCGCTTCGGCGAATGTGGAGCAGTGGTCTTTGAGCAGTTGGTTGCATCCCTGCAAGCCCGCGTGTCCCCGAACCTCGAAGCAAGTTAATGAGAATGGTTTCTGCTTGGTCGTCTGCTGTGTGGCCGGTCATTACGCCTTGTGGCAGAGCTGCATATCGAGCTTCGCGTGCACGTGCTTCGGTGTTCGCACCTTGCTCAACGGTTACTGTTCGCGATTCAAATTGTGCGCCAAGTTGTGTTGCAAGTTGTGCAACCAACTCTGCCTCGGTATGCGAGCCTTCTCGCATACCGTGGTCGACATGCCAAGCAGTGACACTCAAGTTGGCAGAGCATGCCAGCACCATTAGTGCTACCGAATCGGCTCCACCAGAAACCGCGCAGTCAACGGCAGTGCTCGGGAGCGGAAAGGTACAACGCGAAAGGAGATCGGAAACAAGAGGTAATCCGCGAGCAGAATCGATAAGCGAAGGCATCAGCCCCGCTGGGTTACTTCAGCGCTTTGCGCTGTTTGCGGTTTGGATACTTAGTCATGGTCACCTTGGCCACGTAT
>BJFW01000136.1 GCA_014190095.1 Actinomycetes bacterium
ATTGGAACCACAAGCGCAGAATCACTTGAGGAAATCATGAACTCAATTCCAAACTCTGTTTTGGAAGTACCAACACATTTACAGTCATCAGCTGAGCAACTCATCGACCCACGATTTTGGAATGCTTCATGAAAATCGTTGCAGTAGTTCAAGCACGCCTCGGATCTACGCGTTTGCCGAATAAAGTGTTAGCTCCGATTGGCGATGTTCCACTCATTGAATTTCTGCTCCGCCGATTATCAAAGTCGAAGCAAGTTTCTCAAATCGTTTTGGCTACATCAACAAGTCAAGTTAACGATCAACTTGCTGTGGTGGTTGAGAACTTGGGTTACCAAGTTGTTCGTGGCTCTGAAAATGATGTGCTTCAGCGATATGTAGATGCCGCACGTGCGACTGACGCGGATGTCGTGATCCGGATCACTGGTGACTGCCCGTTTGTCGATCCACAACTGATTGACGAAATGCTTGAAGATTTTGTCTCGTCAAACATCGACTACATGTCCAACACCGATCCACCTACTTTCGCAGACGGCTTTGATGTTGAGATATTCAAAAAGAGTGCACTGTTGCAGTCTGCCAAGATTGCAACTACCGCATTTGAGCGCGAGCACGTCACTCCGTGTCTTCGAACCAACCCCGTATTCACGCATAAGAACAGGACCGCCTCAATTGATTCGTCCCATCTGCGTTTAACCGTTGACGAACAACGAGATTTGGACGTAGTTCGAGATATTGCAAGCCACTTTGCTCCTCGTACCGACTTCTCACTGTCGGAAATTCTTGGTGCAATAACCACCAATCCACACCTCGTTACTGGCAACCTTGGTATTGAGCGAAACGAAGGCGCAACTATGAACTCAGGTCAAAAACTTTGGAAGCGTGCACAACAGGTGATACCTGGTGGAAACATGTTGCTTTCAAAGCGCCCTGATCAGTTTTTGCCTGAACATTGGCCAGCCTATTTTTCCAAAGCTCTCGGGTGCACCGTGTGGGACTTAGATGACAATGCTCTGACCGATATGTCAATCATGGGCATCGGCACCAACACTCTTGGCTACGGTCACCCTGAAGTTGATGCCGCAGTTGCAAAAACTGTCCGTGACGGAAACATGAGCACTCTTAACTGCCCCGAAGAGGTGTACTTGGCAGAGCGATTAGTAGCCATGCACCCTTGGGCGGAGATGGCCAGATTCGCCCGAACTGGTGGTGAAGCTAATGCCATTGCAATTCGAATTGCACGCGCTGCCACAGGAAAATCGAAGGTTGCAATATGTGGATACCACGGATGGCATGACTGGTACCTGGCTGCAAACCTTGGAACTGAAAATACCTTGGCAGGACATTTACTCCCAGGCCTTGAACCAAATGGGGTTCCCGAAAATCTTCGTGGTTCAGTCCTCACGTTTAATTACAACCGAATTGACGAACTTGAAGCGCTTATCTCCACCCATGAGTTGGGCGCAATCATGATGGAGGTCTCTCGAAACTTTGGGCCAGAGGATGACTTTTTGCACAAGGTTCGCAACCTTGCTACTAAGCATGGAATCGTGTTGATGTTTGATGAATGCACTTCTGGATTCAGACAAACATTTGGTGGACTTCACAAAATGTTCGGCGTAGAGCCAGACATGGCAATGTTTGGTAAAGCGTTAGGCAATGGCTACGCAATTACCGCGGTTCTCGGCAAACGTTCAGTAATGGAGGCCGCCCAGAACACGTTCATCAGCAGCACTTTCTGGACTGAACGAATTGGACCAACTGCCGCACTTGCAACACTCGACGTGATGGAACAAACCAAGTCCTGGGAAGTCATTACGAAGATGGGTTCGTACATCACCGAACAATGGCAAACAATCGCAAAATCAAAT
>BJFW01000137.1 GCA_014190095.1 Actinomycetes bacterium
TAACCTAACCCTATGCCTGCGTTTGACTCAATAGTGGCTTTTGCGATCGCATCCCTGGCTCTGCTGGTCATCCCTGGCCCTGCAGTGTTGTATGTAATTAATCGAAGCATTTCAGATGGTCGAAGCATTGCTCTTGCAGGGGTTGCTGGTCTTGAACTTGGCAATTTTGTTCACGTTGTTGCCGCAACCATTGGGCTATCAGCGGTAATTGCGGCATCTGCAACAGCGTTTGGAATCGTGAAATGGATCGGTGCTGGCTATCTCGTGTTTATTGGTCTGCGAACGCTGGTTAGGAAGCCACAAGCTATGGAAGCGCAGACTTCTTCACTGTCGCGAGGAAAAAGTTTCACCCAGGGAATCATTGTCAATACGTTCAACCCGAAGGTCGCCTTGTTTTTCCTTTCGTTTCTTCCCCAGTTCATTGATGAAAAGTCCGGTTCTGCTGCCCTGCAATCACTGATCCTTGGATCACTGTTTGTAGCCATCGGCTTATGCACTGACGGGATGTATGCGTTCTTGGCAAGTGCACTACGCACCACGTTGCTGCGTGGAAAGTCGTTGCCGTTTGTGCAACGCTATGTCGCCGGGTCCGTCTTTATCGCGCTCGGTCTTATCGCATCCACTACTCGAAGGGCTTAACCCATGTCATACATTCAATTCAAACAACGTCTTGAAGCTGGCGATGTAATTGTTCTCGATGGAGGAACGGGCACTGAGCTCGAACGCCGCGGCGTCCCAATGAGTCCAGAGGCGTGGTGTGGTCCTGCAACTTTGGGCAATGCAGAGTTACTCACTCAAATTCATCTTGATTACATCAATGCTGGAAGCGATGTGATCACCGCAAATACCTACGCGGCAAACTCCATGATGTTGAAGCCCGCTGGTTACGGCGACAAGATTGAGGAAATTGTTAAAACTGCAGTTGACGCCGCATTGCGTGCGCGCGACTTGGCTCCCAAAGGACGAAACATCATTGTGGGTGGTTCGCTCTCCCACATGGTTCCTCTCAACCCAGGCACCGACACCGTTGACCAAGTACGCACACCTCCACCCGCTCAAATTGCAGAGTCATTTCATCAATTGGCACAATTGCTGAAAGCAGGTGGAGTCGACCACATCATGCTGGAAATGATGTACGAGGAGAATCGCACGGCAATGGCTCTACAGGCTGCACTCGACACCGGTTTACCTGTGTGGTTTGGAGTTGCGGCACGGCGCAATGACGCCGGCAAGATCATCAGTTTCAACCTTGCGCAAGAATCACCACTTGAAGCCGTTCTTGATCTCATTCCAGAAAAGGGAGTCGATGTAGTCAGCGTGATGCACACTCAACCACAAGCAGTAAGCGACACCATTTCCATGGTTCGTAAGAAATTTTCTGGACCAATTGGCGCATACCCCGACAGTGGATATTTCGAAATGCCGAATTGGAACTTCACCGAAGTGATCCCAGCAGAAAAACTCGAGGGGTTTTATGCCGAATGGTTAGACATGGGCGTACAACTCATTGGCGGATGTTGCGGACTCACCGTTGATCACATCCACGCTGCACAGCGTGTTAAATCTTCGCGTTAGAGATCACTCGGCGGAATGTCAAGTTAATACGAGGACCTACCTTCATCTTCGTTTTTACAATTTGATGTACCCAACAGTGTTGCGATAGCCCCGACATCACCAGTAGGGATCCGTCTTCCAAGTCAACACGCACCGTTTCGCCAGACTCTTTGTGCCGCAGGTCAAACCTGCGAGTAGCACCAAGACTCACCGAGGCAATGGTTGGTTCACTGCCGTTGATTTCCTCGTTATCTGCATG
>BJFW01000138.1 GCA_014190095.1 Actinomycetes bacterium
GTGAATACAAGATTGTTCAAGGACTCGACATCGATGCATTTAGCCGTGCGCGCATTGATGCTTCTGTTGCAGAACTTGGTGAAGAGCGTGATGCTGTTCGCCAACTTGGCTTGATCTAGCCAGAACTCCGCTTTCCGTCAATAGCGGAATCTGCTCGAGAACGTGAGCAACCAAGTGGGTCTTTTTTCTCAAGCTTGCGAATCTCTTTTTGTGGTGAGAGTTGTTGGCCCTTTTTCCAAGCGTCCAAATATTTTTGTGGCCAGATTTCTCCCTGCAATAAGTACACCTCTGCCAACGGACATACTCGTGACATTCCAAAATGGGTGTGGCAGCGAGTAACTCGGGCATTTCCGCTTGACCCCATTACTCCGATCCAATCGCCTGCAGCAACTCGCTGATTCTTTATCACTTTGATGCGTCCTAGATGCGAGAAGAAATAGCGAACCCCATCATCGCCTTGCAAGGTAATGGTTAATCCGCCGCGAGTTCCAGGGGAATCGCTCTCGGGTGTCCATTTGTCGCGCCGACGTAACTGCGAGATGACTCCGGCAGTTGGGGCAAGAATTCGGGCGTAGCAACCTTCAACATCTACTGCCGGATAGTTCAAGTGATCTTTGGGGTAGCGAACTGCAACTTTGCTAAATGGAAAGACGTACTTTTGTGTGTCGTCCTCTGCGTTAGCAACTCGGGGAAACAGGGAAGCACTGATCAAGATTGCAACAGAGACGCGCAAAAAAGTGTGTGTGCGGAGCCCCCAACGCATAACGAGACTCTAGGTGACGGCGTTGCCCCTTCTGGAAACAGCGATTGAAGTGAAAACAATTAATGCGCCAACTCCAATAACCGAGATGCCTTGCGCCAAGGTGGAATCAAATAGTCGACCTGCGAGAACACCCGTTGAGACGGTGAAACTAAAGCCTCCGACGGCCACAATTTCTAGATGCAATTGGCTTGCTCCGAAGGCAAACAACAAGGCAGCAATCACCAGACCAACAATTGGATGCCAAATGCTGTTATCCCAAGTGGAAAATCCAATGGCTGCAAACATGATGCTGACGGCTCCAGCACCACGAGCAACGAATTGCAATCCGATGTTGCGTTGTGAGTACCAGATCAACGCGGTTCCAGAAAGAACAAAGACAAGCGGTGCGGCTGAAGTGTCCGATAGATACTCAGAAATGATTCCGGCCATAAACGGTTGTGTTGCCGCAACGATGAGGATGGTGCCAATGAACGCGGTGCGAAAGGAAACTGCGATTCCAATTATCAATGCGGTTAATGCAGCGATAATCACAATGTAATCCTCGTGAACACTCCAAATATCAAGGAGTACACCGATTCCAATCGCGAAAGCAGTTGTAGATACCGCAACGACGCATTCGCCAAGAACAGCAATGCGTCCACCCTTTTTTATGAGCCAGTAGGCAAGTGCAGCGGTTGCTGCAGATGCAATAAATAATGCAGCGTCAATGGCTTCCTGAGACAAGTCTTGGATCAATGCGATCACAATCCACACGAGTCCAACAAAAATGACTGCACCTCCCAGAAGAGAAGCGATGTCAGAAAACGAGATCACCCATTGCGGCGCATTTCGCAACGCTTGAGCCTCTTCAGTTGTCAGTTTTCCTGAAGTCTCATAATCATCAATTAGCGCACTAATGCTCTTCCGGTTCTTGGCCATACGCCGATACTACGAGTGTTACGGTGTCTGCCGATGAAACGAACATTTTGGATTGACACAGATACGGCAAGTGATGACGCAGTGGCGTTAATCATGGCTTTTATGAACCCTGA
>BJFW01000139.1 GCA_014190095.1 Actinomycetes bacterium
GGTTGGCCTGAAGGCACGCACATCACCGCGATGATCTACCTCGGTTGGCCAAATCGCGACATTCCAGATCGCGAACGCCCCGCGCCAGCAATTACCTATTTCAACTAACCCCAGTTGCTGATGGCAACAACAGGCACTTCGTAACACCAAGCGTGGCGAGTGAGCCCGATGCTTGGGTCTCCTTCCCAGTCGTATTTCGCAGCCATTACATCGCCAAAGGCTCGCCGCTCATCGGCATCAGTCACCAATCGTGCTGTTCCACTTCGAACATTGCCCTCGATATGTACGTCAACCGAAGCATTGGCGAGAAGGTTTTCGCGCCAATCGGAATGCCCAGTTCCTGAAACCAAGATGAGTGTGTCGCCCACTACCCCAAACCACAGTTCGGTCTTTCGAGGCTGACCACTTTTGCGCCCAACCGTGACGATGTCACAACATTCAACATCGGTAAATGGCGTGAGCCAAGACACGAGCGAGATCAGCCTGGGCGATACACGCCAAAAACGTCGCGCAATGCGTCGCTTACTTCGCCAAGCGTTGCGCTGGCTCGCAAGGCTTCTTTCATTGGGTGCAAGACGTTGCCCGTGCCCTTTGCGGCTTCGCGCAAGGCTTCGAGTTTTGCTGCAACCAATGTCATGTCGCGGTTGGCCTTGTACTTCGTGAGGCGGTCGACCTGTCCTTGTTCCAAACCAGGAATTGGTGGCGTAATTTTTGGCTCTGGCTCGTTGTCAACCGTGAACTTGTTGACGCCAACCAACACACGTGATTGATCGTCAATCGACTTCGTGTAGCTGTATGCGGCTTCTTCAATTTCATCCATCTGGAAGCCGGCTTCAATAGCCTGCACTGCCCCGCCCATCTCATCGATGCGCGCAATGTATTCGTATGCCAAGCGCTCAACTTCATTTGTCAGCGATTCAACAAAGTACGAGCCAGCAAGTGGGTCTGGCGTGTCGGTTACTCCGCTTTCATAACCAATGATTTGCTGAGTGCGCAATGCAATGCGTGCTGCTTCTTCGGTTGGCAGGCTGAGCGCTTCGTCGTAGCCGTTGGTGTGAAGACTTTGCGTTCCACCCAACACTGCAGCCATGCTTTGCACGGCCACGCGCACCACGTTGTTCAACGGTTGCTGCGCAGTAAGTGTTGAACCACCCGTTTGTGTATGGAAGCGCATGAGTTTGCTTGCTTCCTTCTTGGCACCAAAACGATTGGTCATGATGTCATGCCACATGCGGCGACTTGCGCGGAACTTGGCTACTTCTTCAAAGAAGTTGTTGTGGCCATTCCAGAAGAAACTCAGGCGTGGACCAATGTCATCCACATCGAGACCGGCATCAATTGCTGCTTGCACATAAGCAATGGCATTTGACAACGTAAACGCGAGTTCTTGCACCGCTGTGCTTCCCGCTTCGCGGATGTGATAACCGGAAATGGAAATGGTGTTCCACTTCGGAACGTTCTTCGAGCAGTATTCAAAAATGTTGGTGATGATCCGCATTGAAGGCTTCGGTGGATACACGTATGTTCCGCGCGCGATGTATTCCTTCAAGAGGTCGTTCTGAATGGTGCCGCTAATTGCCGTGCTTGGCACACCGCGCTCTTCTGCAACCAACTCGTACATCAACAGCAAAATTGCGGCCGTTGAGTTAATGGTCATTGAAGTGGTCACCTTGTCAAGCGGCAAGTCGGCAAGCAGTGTGCGCATGTCGTCGAGTGAGTCGATGGCAACACCAACTTTTCCAACTTCACCAGCCGAACGCGCGT
>BJFW01000140.1 GCA_014190095.1 Actinomycetes bacterium
ACGCAACTGCTGCGTACGAAAGCGGTTGCGACTTTGTGGTTGCCCAAGGAACCGAAGGTGGCGGACATACGGGAACCGTTGCCACGATGGCGCTGGTGCCTCAAGTTGTTGATGCAGTTGGCGACAAGATGGTGGTGGTTGCCGCAGGTGGATTATTTGATGGCCGCGGACTTGCTGCATCGCTTGCACTTGGTGCCGATGGCGTGTGGGTAGGAACTCGTTTCATTGCTACTCACGAAGCGCGTGGTGTTGATGGTTACAAAGAGAAGTTGATTGACACGCTTGAAGACGGCACCGTCATTACGCGCAGCTACACCGGCAAAACATGCCGAGTGGTTCGTAACGACTGGACGAACAAGTTTGAAGAGCACCCGGAAACCTTGCAAGGTTTTCCACAGCAAGCCATTGCTTCTATGCAAGCCGGCGTGAACCACTTGGGTTACCCCGAAGGAACAAAGGTTGATGTGAACCAAGAGTTCATGCCTGCTGGCCAAGGCGTTGGTGCAATTAAGAGCATTGTGCATGCAGGCGACTTGGTGCGCAGCATGATGGCAGAAGCTGAGCAATCGCTCAATCGAATTCAAGCAATGCGCAGCAAGTAATTACGCATGGGAGTACTTCGTTCAAACGTCAACGTGCGCAGACTGTTCGTTGCGCAAAATGTTTCGGTCATGGGCGACTACTTCACGTATGTTGCTTTAGTCGGCTTAGTAAAAGAAGCAACTGACTCAACATTTCTTGTGTCACTGGTGTTCGCAGCATATGTACTGCCGTCATTTTTCTTATCGCCTATTGCTGGTCCAATAGTGGACAAGCATGATCGCCGCAAAGTTATTGTGTTTATTTCTTCACTACAAGCAATTTGTGGAGTCGGCTTCTTGCTGTCGAATGCAGATCGTATTTGGCTAGCACTACTTACACAGATTGTGATCTCTTCGCTCGCCGTCATCACACTTCCCGCATTTGGTTCGGCACTGCCCAACCTCACTCGAAACGATGAAGAACTTCGCCAGGCAAATATGTTGTTCGGATCTAGCTGGGGTGCTTCTGTGTTTGTTGGCTCCGCTGTCGGCGGATTGTTCACGGCCAGCTTTGGCAGAACAGCAACATTTGCCGCCGATATTGGCACCTTTATGCTGTGCGTAGCGCTTGTCGGACTGATTAAAACTCCCATGCAGGAGCGAAAAGAGCACGCAGTTAGTGAGCCCGTGCGACCAATTGCAGATATGCGGGAGGCGTTTCATTACGCCAAGGAAAACAGCGTGATTTTTGCAATGATGGCCTCAAAAACCACTCAGGCAGTTGGCGCTGGCGCAGTGGGGCAACTTGCGGTGCTCGCAATTGACGCATTTAACACTGGCGATGGTGGAAGTGGACTTTTGCTTGCCGCACGTGGTTTTGGCGCTGCAATTGGGCCATTTATTTTCATGCGCTTTGTACGCGACAACATGCCACGATTGCTGTTGCTCTGCGGAGTTGGCGGATTGATTTGGAGTGTTTTCTATCTCGCCGCATCTGGAAGCCCATTGTTGTGGATGGCTGTCGTTGCGATTGGTGCCGCACACGTTGGTGGTGGCTCAATTTGGACAATGGCAAGTTACGGATTACAGATCAGCACACCCGATCACATTCGTGGTCGCGTGTTAGTCGGCGACATGGGTTTTGCCATGTTGGTTACTGGTCTCAGCACCATCGTCACCGGAATACGCGGCGAGATCTTCCCCAT
>BJFW01000141.1 GCA_014190095.1 Actinomycetes bacterium
ACGTTGCTATTTCTGCAGGCTGAGCAAGCCGACCAATTGGCACAATTTGCATCAACTTGCTGATTCCCTCATCGCCCAGAATTCCCCGTGTCATGTCGGTATCTACGAAACCCGGCGCTATACAGTTTGCCAAAACATTGTGCTTTGCATATTCAATAGCAAGTGCCAAAGTCATTCCATCCAACGCAAACTTGCTTGCCGAATATGGGGCTCGATGCTCCTTGGAAATCTTGCTCCATACAGATGAAATATTGACGATTCGACCCCAGTTATTGCTGACCATGTGAGGGATCGCAGCGCGGCAAATTTCCATTGGCGCAAGAACATTCACCTGTTGTATTTCGAGAAACTTTTCAGAATCAATACTCTCAAACGAAGAAGGTGCATTGATTCCTGCATTGTTGATAAGGATGTCTGGGCGAACCTCACTAACGAAATCAACGCATTGTTGAATTCCCTCACGTTTCGAGAAATCCGCTGCGCAAAAACCAGAAAACTCCTGTGGAGCACTTTTTGTCGTTGCCGTGCCGTATACCTGAGCACCTTGACTGAGGAACTCCTGAGCAATTGCAAGGCCGATACCTCTTGAAGTTCCGGTGATGAGAACTTTTTTGTTTTGCACACCGCTCATGTTTGCTCCAGTGTTAATTGGTGAAATCAGGATTAGGAATTGAATACGTGTCACGCCATTTTGGATCGGCGTAGTAGATCTTGTGTACCAGCTGCATAGTCATGAGGGCATCGTGTGATGTTCCGCTCTCAATTGGCAGGTTGTTGCGAACGACTTCTGCAAATGCATCAATTTCTGCTGTCCACGAAGGGTCAAAGCTATATTCCTGTGTTGATTCTTTTGGATCACCATTGTCTCGATCAGGGTTAGCAAATACCGTGGTCATGGTTTCAGAGCCATAACTCTTTGACCCACTCAAGATGCCACGAAGGATGATGCTTCCTTTTTGCATGTTGATATCAAGCGAAAACTGGTGGCGCCATTGCGTGGCTGATGAATTGAGCATTGCCACAACACCGTTCGAGGTTCGCATAATTGCATATGCGTTATCTTCAACGTCGTAGTTCCAATGACTGTTTGAAACAAAACTGTGCACGTCGGTAAATTCACCAGCGAATAAGCGCATGAGGTCAACCATGTGGATGCCCTGGTCGAGTAGCACACCGCCACCAGCCATCTCACGTTTTGCTCGCCAATCGGCTTGATCGAAAGTGATGAGTTTGGATTTGCCGTAAACACCGCGCATGTTGATGATTTTGCCAAGCGAACCAGACCTAATGAGTTTGAGGGCGTCTTGCACTGAATCGTGGTATCGATGATTAAAGCCATACATCAGCTTTAGTTCAGGATGTGCTTTCTCAGCAGAAACGACCGCAAGCAATTCGGCCATGTTGCGCGCTGGTGGTTTCTCACAGAACACATGTAGTCCGCGCTCTAAGGCAGCAATAGTGATTTCAGCCGCCATGTCGTTACTCATGCACACGAGAACAGCATCTAAGTCATGATTAAACAGCTTTTCGTACGCTCGTGAGTAAGCAATTCCGTCATCAAGTGTTCCGTCGTCGGCAAACTTTTTGTCGCACACTGCGACGGTGGTCATGAACGGATTGGCATCCACACAGCCACGACGACGTTTACCAATTACTCCGTAACCAGCAATACCAATACGAAGTTCGCTCATGAGCAGCCCTAGCGCAAAGCGCTACTACG
>BJFW01000142.1 GCA_014190095.1 Actinomycetes bacterium
TTTTTGCCAGGGTGCACTTTGGTGCCACGCTGACGAATGAGAATTGTTCCAGCGGTGATCTTGGTGCCGTCAAACACTTTGACACCGAGTCGTTGTGCGTTTGAATCGCGACCGTTACGTGTAGAACCGCCACCCTTGGTCTTTGACATGTTTCAGCCTTTCGCGATGCTGGTGATTTCAATCACCGAATACTTTTGACGATGTCCGAAGCGACGGCGCTGGTTAGTGCGGCGCTTATAGGTGAAGCCGTCGATCTTTGGACCTGCAGCCTTACCAACAACCTTTGCAGTCACGGTTGCCTTGGCCAATTCGCCAGGTGTTGACAACACGGTCGCACCGTCGACGAGAAGCACCGGGGTGAATTTCACCTCAGCGCCATCTGCTGCATTGAGAAGTTCCACATGGACCTGTTGGCCCTGTGCAACTTTCTCCTGCTTTCCTCCGGTTGCGATTACTGCGTACATAACGGTCTCCTACTCTACCCCTGAACTGTCGGGCTTCCCAACTCTGATTAATCCAACCCTGCTCAATCCAACATCGACAGGTCGATCATGACCCCGCGACCCTCACAGGTCACACACGGATCGGCGAAGTTGGTCAGCAACCCTTCGCCAATGCGCTTTCTGGTCATTTCCACCAAGCCAAGCTCAGAAATCTCAAATACCTGTGTGCGTGTTTTGTCACGCGACAGAGCATCTTTAAATGCTTCAAGCACCTTCCGGCGGTTCTCTCGAATTTCCATGTCAATGAAGTCAATAACGATGATTCCGCCAATGTCGCGCAAGCGCAACTGGCGAGCAATCTCATCTGCTGCTTCGAGGTTGTTATGGAACACGGTTTCTTCAAGGTTGGACTTACCAACATTTTTTCCTGTGTTCACGTCAATCACGGTGAGCGCTTCGGTGTGCTCGATAATCAGCGAACCACCTGAAGGCAACCACACTTTGCGGTCGAGCGCTTTACGCAATTGCTCATGTACACGATGTTGCTCAAACAGTGGTAAGCCTTCTTTTTCAGCATCGTATAGTTCGATGCGATCGGCAAACTCTGGGTTGAACGCGCCGATGTAGTCGCGCACTTCTTCAAACAATGCAGCATCGTCAATGACAATGCCGCGATAGTCACTGCTGAACTCTTCACGAATCACTCGCACTGCAAGTGGTGGTTCGCGATACAGCAATGTTGGCGAAGTTGCTTTCTCTGCCTTGGCACGAATTTCATTCCACTGCTCAATTAATCGAGTGAGGTCTGTTGTGAGTTCGTGTTCGGTGGCGTTCTCTGCTGCCGTACGCACAATGATTCCGTGCTGCTCTGGCTTTATGCGATCAAGAATTCCGCGCAAGCGGCGACGCTCGCCTTCTGGCAAACGCTTTGAAATTCCATATGTGCGTGAATCTGGAATAAGCACAACGAAACGACCTGGCAACGAAACTTCCTGTGTCAATCGACCACCCTTAGCGGCAATTGGATTCTTCGTTACTTGACACAAAATCATTTGACGCGACTTCAGCACTTGCTCAATGCGTGGGTCTGGACCTTGCTCAACCACATCGTCTTTGTCAAACTGCACATCGCCGCGATACAGCACTGCATTTTTTTGCGTACCGATGTCGACAAAGGCGGCTTCCATACCTGGCAATACGTTTTGCACACGTCCCAAATAAATGTTGCCGTGAATTTGGGTTTCGTCATCGGCCGGGCGCGA
>BJFW01000143.1 GCA_014190095.1 Actinomycetes bacterium
GGCACTATCAAACCACGTAACGATGAAAAGTCATGTCTAAGCCACTCGTCATCGTTGAGTCCCCCGCAAAAGCAAAAACCATCTCCAAATTTCTTGGTGACGAGTTCGTTGTACGCGCATCTGTCGGCCACATTGCCGACCTTCCAAGCAAAGGCCTCAGTGTCGATGTTGAAAACAGTTTCAAGCCAAATTACGAACTGACCGAGCGTGGCGCCACCATTGTTCGCGAACTCAAAGCCGAACTGAAGAACGCTTCGGTGCTGTATCTAGCAACCGACGAAGACCGCGAGGGAGAGGCAATTGCCGCCCACCTATTTGAATACCTAAAGCCAAAGGTGGAAACCAAGCGCATGGTGTTCCACGAAATCACCAAGGCCGCAATTGACGAAGCGATCGCTCACCCACGCAATATTGATATGAAACTGGTCGATGCCGCTGAAGCTCGCCGAATTCTCGACCGTTTGTTTGGGTATGAAGTGTCCCCAATTTTGTGGCGCAAAGTAAATAGAGGTTTGTCTGCTGGCCGCGTGCAAAGCCCTGCCATTCGTTTAGTAGTAGAGCGCGAGCAAGAGCGCATGGCTCACGTGTCGGCTGCATATTGGGACTTAGAAGCAGCAACCACAACCGATCCAAAATTCACCGCAACGTTGCAAAGTCTTGATGGCAAGCGCATTGCAACCGGTAAAGATTTCGACTCCCTCGGCGTTGCTAAAGACGGCATTGTCGTTATTAATGAGGAACGCGCCAATCAGTTGACCGCTGGTTTGCAGGGCAAATCGCTTGATGTACGCAGTGTGGAAGAAAAGCCATACCGCAAGAGCCCGAAAGCGCCGTTCATGACCAGCACCTTGCAGCAAGAGGGCGGCAACAAGCTGCGCATTACCGCAAGCGAAGTCATGCGTTTGGCCCAAGGTTTGTATGAAGCCGGATACATCACCTACATGCGTACCGACGCCGTCATCCTTGGCGCCGAAGCCCTTGGTGCCGTGCGCGACGAGATCATTAATACGTATGGCGACAAGTTCTTGGCCACCGAACCTCGCGTATACAAGTCGAAGGTAAAAAATGCCCAGGAAGCCCACGAAGCCATTCGCCCATCGCTTCCGTTGCGTAGCCCAGAAAGCCT
The DNA here is from genome assembly GCA_014190095.1 of Actinomycetes bacterium. Taxonomy (GTDB): domain Bacteria; phylum Actinomycetota; class Acidimicrobiia; order Acidimicrobiales; family Ilumatobacteraceae; genus UBA3006. The sequence goes on from BJFW01000143.1 coordinate 1,127, forward strand.
GGCCGACGAACTTCGCCCAAACGAACTTGCTCTGTACCGCCTTATTTGGCAGCGCACGCTTGCTTCACAAATGTCAGACACCAACGGCACCACGGTCACCGTAAAAATGGGAACAGTTAGCGCCGGCACCGCACCTGCTGACTGCGAATTTTCAGCAAGTGGCACCGCCATTTCATTTCCTGGATATCGCCAGGTGTATCAAGAAATTGCAGACGAAAACGAAGATGAAAAAGAAGCGTTGTTGCCAGCACTCAAAGTTGGCGACTCGGTAGGAATCGAAAGCATTACGGCAAACGGCCACAACACATCGCCTCCTGCTCGCTACACCGAACCAACATTGGTAAAGCGTCTTGAAGAAGAGGGTATTGGTCGCCCGTCAACATATGCATCAATTCTTGGCACCATCATTAACCGCGGCTACGTGTGGAAGAAGGGGTAAGCACTGGTTCC
>BJFW01000144.1 GCA_014190095.1 Actinomycetes bacterium
ACATAAACACTCGTGCCAGCAAGGTATGACTTTTTCAGCATTTCTTGTGTAATGAGAGTTTTGTACTCAAGAGCGAATTTAGAGTCAACCGAAAATGAGGTAAGGGCGGGCAATCCGCTGGTTTTGATGGCAAGGCCATTTGATTTTGCGATTGTTTGCCATTGTTCGGTGATGTACGAACCCATCTTCGTAATGACTTCCCAGGACTTAGTTTGTTCCATCACGTCGAGTGTTGCAAGTGCGGCAGTTGGTCCAATTCGTTCAGTCCAGAAAGTGCTGCTGATGAACGTGTTCTGGGCGGCCTCCATTACGGAACGTTTGCCGAGAACCGCGGTAATTGCGTAGCCATTGCCTAACGCTTTACCAAACATTGCCATGTCTGGCTCTACGCCGAACATTTTGTGAAGGCCGCCAAATGTTTGTCTGAATCCAGAAGTGCATTCATCAAACATCAACACGATCCCATTCTTAGTAGCAAGGTTGCGAACCTTCTGCAAAAAGTCATCCTCTGGCCCAAAGTTTCGAGAGACCTCCATCATGATTGCGCCCAACTCATGGGTGGAGATAAGCGCTTCAAGTTCGTCAATTCGGTTGTAGTTAAAAGTGAGGACTGAACCGCGAAGATTTTCGGGCACTCCATTTGGTTCGAGGCCCGGGAGCAAATGCCCGGCCAAGGTGTTTTCCGTTCCAAGGTTTGCAGCAAGGTACCAGTCATGCCATCCGTGGTAACCACAGATTGCGACCTTCGATTTTCCTGTGGCAGCGCGTGCAATTCGAATTGCAATGGCGTTAGCTTCACCGCCAGTTCGGGCGAATCTGGCCATCTCCGCCCAAGGGTGCATGGCGACTAATCGCTCTGCCAAGTACACCTCTTCGGGGCAGTTAAGAGTGCTCATGTTTCCGTCACGGACAGTTTTTGCAACTGCGGCATCAACTTCAGGGTGACCGTAACCCAGTGAATTGGTGCCGATGCCCATGATTGACATATCGGTCAGAGCATTGTCATCTAAGTCCCACACCGTGCACCCTTGTGCCTTGGAAAAATAGGCTGGCCAATGTTCAGGTAAAAACTGATCAGGACGCTTTGAAAGCAACATGTTTCCACCCGGTATCAGCTGTTGTGCACGCTTCCAAAGTTTTTGACCTGAGTTCATGGTTGCGCCTTCGTTTCGCTCAATACCAAGGTTGCCAGTAACGAGGTGTGGATTGGTGGTTATTGCATCAAGAATTTCCGATAGCGAGAAGTCGGCACGAGGAGCAAAGTGGCTTGCAATATCTCGAACTACGTCCAAATCTCGTTGTTCGTCAACGGTTAAACGCAGATGGGACGAATCAATTGAGGCGGTCTTGTTCATGTGCGTAAACACGGGGTTGGTTCGAAGACACGGAGTGACGTGCTCGCGTTCAAAGGGCGTGGATGCAATTTCCGCAGATTGCAACAGAGCACTCTTCTTGAATATCTCAACATCAAAGCCGTCTGCGAAAGTAGGTGGATCGGTGTTGGACATGTAGTCAATGTTTGATGAGACAAAAGATTCAAGCATTTCGTCAATCAGTTGTG
>BJFW01000145.1 GCA_014190095.1 Actinomycetes bacterium
CGGGCGGCGCTTGCGAGGACGTGCGAGATCACTGCGCTTCATGACGTTGCTCCAGCAATTGGTCGACGACGCCAGTTGGCAGGCAGAGTGCGGTCAAGCACGTCGTCAACAGTGATTGCGCCAAGCAAGCGATTGTTTGTATCGCACACAGCAACGGCAAGCAAGTTATATGAAGCAAGTCGTTCGGCTACTTCTTGCTCGGTCATGGTGGGGCTAATAGTTGCTTCCATTTCCACGCATTGACCAAGAGTCATTTGTGGTGACTCGCGAAGCAGTCGCTGGAAATGCACCACACCTAGATACGTTCCTGTTGGCGGATAGTGGGGGGCATGGGCAACAAAAACCTGTGCGGCAATTGATACCAAAATTTCTGGCTCACGAATTTGTGCGAGTGCATCTGCAACTGTTGCATCAGGGGACATCACAATGATGTCAGGTGTCATCAACGAACCTGCGGTGCCTTCGGCATACGACAACAATTGACGCATGGTTTCGGCATCGTCATCATCCATGGCTTCAAGCACCCGACTGCGTTGTTCGCCAGGCATTTGTGCCAAGAGGTCGGCCAAGTCGTCAAATTCCATTTCCTCGAACACGTTGGTTAAACGCTCCATGTCGAGACCTTCAATCAGGCGCAACTGTTCGTCTTCTGGCAACTCTTCAAGCACGTCGGCTAATCGCTCGTCATCCATTGCTGCGGCAACAAGTCGGCGTTGTTCAAGTGGCAGTGCGCGAATGACTGCAGCAACATCACTTGGGTGCATGTCGCGCAAACGAGCGGCTTCTGCAGCCATTGCAGTTTGCGGTGCAAACATGTGAGCAATGTGTTCCCAGTCAACAAGTCGATAACTCGGACGAGGGTTTAACAAACTGCGCTTGGCAAGTCGAACTTTGGTGATGTGCCAGCCTGGGTTACGACCAGATTGAAAGGCGAGCGCAACATCGCTGACGGTTTCGTCACCAATCTTTTGATCCAGTATTTCGCGGCCGAGCAAACGCTCGCCATCACGAGCCCGAAATGGGTTGAGGTCGACGTCCCACGACTTCAGGCGGGCTCCGGAATTATCAAGCGAAGCAATGCGGCTGGCGCTCACAAAAATGCTGCGGCGTTGGCTGGTAGCGACGAAGCCCAGCACGCGAGGGGCCTCGGTGGCGCGGCCAGAAACCACCACAATGTCATCGATCTTGCCGATGGGGGCCCCGCCAGTGTCAAGAAGTGGCAGGCGCATGACCCGAAATGCGTAAATGAGTTCGCCGACCATGTACCGAAGGCTATCTGCGACCTTTTGGCGAAGCCCGTGATTTAGAGATGCCCGTTTGGAGTGTTGGCTATTTCAACCGCTACCCTTGGAGACCGCCGTACGGGGACGTAGCTCAGTTGGCTAGAGCATCTGCTTTGCAAGCAGAGGGTCGTGGGTTCGAGTCCCATCGTCTCCACCAATACGCTTCAGGCTCCTCCGCATTACGCTTGTCATACAACCGTAAGGAGACAGTCATGATTAATGCAGTAATTGTTGATGCAATTCGCAGCCCGCTTGGA
>BJFW01000146.1 GCA_014190095.1 Actinomycetes bacterium
CGACAATGCATCCGTTTCACGCACTGGTGGTTGGTTCGGTTGGATTGTTGGCGAACCATTGCAAAGTTTGATGGGCAGTTTTGCTGCCGTCATCGTGCTGATCGCTGTGATGTTCTGTGCAGTGTTATTGATTACGGGTAACTCACCGGCACAGCTATATCGCCGCATCAAGGCGTGGGCTAACGGAGTGTCACTTGACAGTTTCCGTGCACAAGATGATGATGGTGAAGTAGCGGAAGAGTTTGACGAATTCGGCGAACCAATTTTTTATGACATTGATCTTGATGAAGCGCCAAAGCGCCGAAAGCACAAATTGATCGAGCAAGAAGAAGTTGAAGATGAAGTAGAAGAAGAGGAAAAAGAAAGGCCACGTCGTACACGCAAGCCGCTGTTGAAAGACAAGCCGATTGTTACAACGGCTTCGAACCCGTCTGCTGCAAAAATTGAAAAGGCAGCACCGCAACAGATGCCACTTGGTCCGGGTGCTAAGCCAAGCGTGTGGGCACTGCCGAATCTGGACTTGCTCACTATTACCCGCCATGAAAAAGCTGATGTAAAAGCAACAGAAGAGCGCGGCGAAATTTTGGTGAATGCGTTGAAGGAACACAACGTAGAAACCGAACTTGTGGACTACACGCGAGGCCCGACTGTTACGCGTTATGAGTTGTCACTTGGCGGTGGTGTGAAAGTTTCCAAGGTGACTTCGCTGTCAAAAGACATTGCGTACACCATGGCTGCAACAGACGTACGAATTCTTGCGCCAATTCCAGGCAAGTCGGCAATTGGTATTGAAGTGCCAAACGCACAACGCGAATTGGTTTCGCTCGGCGACCTCATGGTGTCGACAGAAGCACGTGCAGCAATGCACCCACTCGACGTTGGTATCGGTAAAGATATCGCAGGGCGTTCAGTGTTCTTGAACATTTCCACCACGCCGCACATGCTTATCGCAGGTACCACCGGTGCAGGAAAGTCGAGTGCGATTAACTGCATCATCACCTCGGTGCTGATGCGTTCGACGCCAGAGCAAGTGCGCATGATTTTGATTGACCCTAAGCAAGTGGAAATGGCGCAGTATGTGCGCCTTCCTCATTTGCTGACACCACCCGTGACCAACCCGAAGAAAGCAGCAAACGCGCTCGGTTGGGCAGTGAAGGAAATGGAGCGTCGCTACGACCTCTTGGTTGAAGCTGGTTTCCGCGATATCACGGGATTCAACGCTGCGTATGACCGTGGCGACTTGGAAAGCGAAGAAGGCGCAGAGAAGTCGTTCGAACGCATGCCATTTATTTTGATCGTGGTAGACGAGCTAAACGATCTCATGATGGTTGCTGCGCGCGACGTTGAAGATTGCATAACGCGAATTGCACAAAAAGCACGCGCGGTTGGTATTCACCTCATTGTTGCAACGCAGCGACCAAGCGTCAACGTCATCACCGGCGTAATTAAGGCCAACATTCCTGCGCGCATGGCGTTTGCTGTTTCAAGCCTCACCGACAGCCGCGTCATTCTCGATCAGCCAGGTGCCGACAAACTA